>NZ_JBLBUE010000024.1:0-35975 GCF_047290655.1 Alteromonas sp. AMM-1
GAAGTTGCCGACGGTCTTGAGTAAAGAGGAAGTCAAGCAACTGATTGATGCCACACATAGCATCAAATACAAAGCTGCCTTCTCGGTCGCTTATGGGGCTGGGTTACGGATTGGTGAAGTGGTGATGTTGAAGGTGACGGATATCGACAGTTCTCGCATGCTATTGCGCGTTGAGCAAGGTAAAGGGAAGAAAGACAGAATGGCAATGTTATGGCCGATACTGTTGAGTACACTTCGCCAATGGTACAAACATGCCAAGGCACATCACTTAATGCTACCGGGTGGGTGGTTGTTCCCAGGGCAGAATCCGTTAAACCCACTTGGCACCCGTCAACTCAGTCGTGCCTGTCAGTCTGCGTGTCTGGATGCAGGAGTGAATAAGATAGTCTCCATGCACACCTTACGGCACAGTTTCGCCACGCACTTACTGGAAGATAAAGTCGATATTCGCATCATCCAAACGCTGTTGGGGCATAGTAAACTAGAAACCACTGCGCTGTATGCACAAGTCGCCAGCAAACTCTTGCGAGAGGTGGTGAGTCCGTTGGATACACTGGCATTGTGAGCGTGACGTTATGTCGAGTTGTTCACGGCCACCGCTTGAGGTGGCGGATGTGTTTCGTCTGTCTGGTACGCAGTATAAAAGCGCTCAGCATAGGCATTTAAGCTTAGCGCAACTGAAAGTGATGTCAGCCATTGAGCGTTGTCGAAGTGCCCAGTTAGGTGCTCATCACCTGCACTGTGAACACTGTCATACCGATGCCATCGCATATAACTCCTGCCGTAATCGTCACTGTCCGAAGTGCCAGGGGTCAAGCGCCAAACGCTGGTTTGCAGCCAGAGAGCAGCAGTTGTTACCCGTAGAGTACTACCATGTGGTATTCACGTTACCCAGCGACGTCGCCCAACTGGCCTTTTACAACAAAGCACAGATGTATCAGCTGTTGTTTAAAGCCGCATCACAAACGCTACTGACCATTGCCGGTGATACGCGACACTTAGGCGCTGAGGTTGGCACCACTATGGTGTTGCATACGTGGGGCTCCTCGATGATGCATCATCCTCATGTGCATTGCATTGTGCCCGGTGGCGGGCTGGATAAGGCTAAGCAATGGAAAGCGTGTAAAAAGGGCTTCTTCTTACCGGTCAGAGTGTTATCACGCTTGTTCCGCCGTTTGTATATGCAAGGCGTACGTGAGTTATACGAATCGACGCAGTTACTGTGCTTCGGGGAGTTGACGCAGACCAGTGGCTTTGAACACGCCGGGCACTTTATGGCATGGTGCAAAACAGCAACAATCCATGGAATGGATGGTGTATGCCAAACCGCCGTTTGCAGGACCACAAGCGGTGCTGAAGTACCTGTCGCGTTATACGCATCGGGTAGCGATTGCGAATCGCCGACTACAATCCGTTGATGAAACACATGTCTCGTTCACCTATAAGGATTACCGGCGCAAAGGAAACAACATGCACCGGACGATGCAACTGACGTGTGACGAGTTCATGCGTCGATTTTTATTGCATGTCTTGCCAACCGGGTTTCATCGTATCCGGCATTATGGGTTACTGGCCAGTAAAGCCAAACTCAATATGGCCAGACAAGCCTTGCACGTAGCACCGCCACCAGAAATCAAAAATCCTGCCAATGAATTGGAGACAGACTCAGCCCCCTTCGTGTGCAGGCAATGTCAATCACCGATGAAGGTGTCGGGGCTCAGGCTACCTGCATACTTACCAAGAGCGCCCCCTAAATAGGCGGGGTGCTTAAAGAGATAAAAAAAGCGCCTTTACTGGTGAGGATGATGCTTTACCTGAAACGCTATAAACCCCATGACAATGAATAGAACGAGACAACCGAGCTGAATAAAAACGTGAAAATCAGATGCCAATAGAAACAAAGCACCACTGGAAACACGTGATCTTGGCGATCATCCTCTACAGCAGACTCATATCCACCATCGAAATCCCCATAGCCAAACCACAGGGGTAACATCCCGCGGTTTCGTCCACCGAAGATTATCTGATATCTGCCCGAGCGTAGGACATCAAGGTGGATCTGAATGGAGGGCAGATAACTGATAATCTAAACAAAAGCGGTCGTAGGGAATTTCAAATGCCGATGGCTGCTATGGTGCGTGTAGCGGACTTCTGGGGAATACGTTATTCTTTTGTTCATTGGCTAATTCTCTCAAGATAATTAGCCTCCGACAAACTCGGATTGATTCAACCAGTATATCAATGCACTCCATTTCTAAAAGAAACAGGCTTCAATGATTTTAAATTCAATATCGGTAAATATTATCAAGTCAGAATTAATAGGCGAATCCTTCTTAAGGAACTCATTTTTCAACAGCTTAATTAAGTTTTTTCTAATTTTTTCAATCCTTTGCTCAAAATCTCTATCGTTGAGTGATACTGACGCAACATGATATTCGTCCATTATCTCTTCTAACTGTATGCCAAATATTACATCAATTTCGCAGTCAACTTGGTCTTTATCGCAAGGAAAAATATAGATCATTCCAGCCTCAAGTCTAAGATTGATATTGATCGTAAAGATTTCCCCAGATGTTTTTTCTGCAATTTGAGTCTCTATTTCAGTGAAAAGAGCAGACCAATCAATAATAGTTAGACTCGTACTTAAAAAGAACTCCCATCCATCTTTGTGTTGTTGGCACTGATTCCATTTGAATTTGTTCATTTACCTAATTTCCTGCTACTTTGGGTAAGGAGATATCGGGCTTTGTCAGCGTAACTATTGAGCCTAGTAGCCGCTTCACGAGGAGACATGTTTGGATTTCGTCTCATATCTCTATCCAGTAATTTACCAATTATACGATTGTATCTTCTATGACGTCGCCCAAACATATGTAGACTATCACTTACTCTAAAATTCATTCCATTTCTCGCGCCATTCATATTAAAACCACCTTCTGCGGCTCGTCTTACCATCTCATGATTTCGAAACTGCCATGGAATTAAATGATGTGTAACGTCCCCTTTTTGTCTTTTGTGGACGAAGATAATTCGCCCTCTGATTTCCGCTATTCGCTCATAGCTGTCATTAGAATTGCCACAAACTAATGACTTCTATACGCACATAACCCCCTCTCAGAATAATCCAACTTCTTACCTCAAAATCGATATCACTCATATGAGACGATTTATCAAACTTCATGAGATTCCACACTTCTCAATCTAACCGCGAAAATACATTGATCTGGATCAAGTTCAGGATTAAACTTTCAGTAATTTCTGAAACTTCAGCAAGGAACATAAAATGAAAATGTCACCGCTTGTCACATCTGCTGTGATGCACTTTGGTGAAATGGGCAGTCGCTGGGGATTTAATCGCACGGTAGGCCAAATGCTTGCGCTAATTGTGCTGCACGAAGAGCCACTGGCAGCCCAGGAAATCGCCGATGCACTGAGCATTTCGAGGGGCAATACCAGTATGGGGCTGAAAGAACTGCAATCCTGGCAGTTAATTAAGCAGCACCATGTACCCGGAGAGCGCAAGGAGTTCTATATTCCAGCGGGATCAATTTGGGTGCTGGCCAATAGGGTATTTGAAGAGCGCCGAAAGCGCGAAATCGACCCTACCTTATCGTTACTCAGGGATTTAATGATGGAGTCTCCCAATAGTGAGCAAGACAGCAATGTACAAGCCCGCTTAAACGAAATTCACGATTTGTTGGAGTCGGTAACGGCCTGGTCGCAGGAGCTGCAAAACCTGGGCCCCGATAAACTGGCAACGTTAATGAAACTGGGTGCTGGTGTAGGCCGCATTCTTGAACTCAAAGACAAACTTCTTCCCGGAAAATCAGCCTGATCAGGAGGCGATTGTGGACGCATTCTTATTATCACGACTTCAGTTTGCACTGAATATTAGCTTTCATATTTTATTCCCTACTATCACCATCGCGCTTGGATGGTTTTTGTTTTATTTCAAATTGCGCTCAAACCTGTCGCACCATCCGGTATGGATGCGTATTTACCGTTTTTGGGTAAGGGTATTTGCGCTTACCTTTGCGCTGGGCGTGGTATCGGGCGTTACCATGTCGTTTCAGTTTGGCACCAACTGGCCGGGTTTTATGGAAAAAGCAGGCAACGTAGCCGGACCGTTATTAGGTTATGAAGTACTTACTGCGTTCTTTTTAGAAGCTACCTTTTTGGGCATTATGCTATTTGGTATTCGAAAGGTGCCTAACTGGCTGCACACGCTGGCTACCTTTGTGGTAGCGGCTGGTACTACGCTGTCGGCGTTCTGGATCCTGTCGCTGAATAGCTGGATGCAAACTCCGCAGGGTCATGAAGTCATCGACGGTGTGATATACGCCAAAGACTGGTATGCCATTATTTTTAATCCCTCATTCCCCTACCGGTTTGCACACATGTTGCTGGCATCAGGATTAACCGCCAGCTTCCTGATTGCGGGCTTGTCTGCCTACCGTATTTACAAGGGCGACAATAAAATTGCGCCCAAACTGGCATTGAAAACCGCCACCTATACCGCAGCAGTGTTAATCCCCTTACAGATACTGGCAGGTGATATGCACGGCCTGAATACGCTGGAACATCAGCCACAGAAAATTGCCGCAATGGAAGGCGTGTGGCACACCGAACAAGGTGCCCCGCTGTTGTTGTTTGCCATTCCCGACGCGGAAAGTAAAACCAATCACTTCGAGATTGCCATTCCCAACATGGCGAGTTTTATTCTTACTCATGATGTGAATGGCGAAATTAAAGGTTTGAACGAGTTTGAAGGTAAGCATCCGCCGGTGGCACCGGTGTTCTATTCATTCCGGATCATGTTGGGCATGGGTATGCTTATGTTGTTTGCCGCCTGGTGCGGCACCTACTGGCTGCTGCGTAAAGACGCCCTGCCCGACTGGCTGATAAAAGTATTTATTGGCATGAGCTTCAGCGGCTGGATAGCCACATTGGCGGGCTGGTACGTTACCGAAGTTGGCCGCCAGCCTTATTTAGTAAGTGGCGTACTCACTACCCAGGATGCGGTAACCGGCCTGCCACCGGCAAACATTGCCCTGTCGTTCTCGCTGTATGCTGCATTGTATGGTGTATTGCTGATTGCCTACATACGCACGCTGACGCTGATGTGCCGCAAGTCGGTAGGCATTGAAGAAATCTCGGCTGAAGAGCGCGCGCAGGCCAAACTGCCCCTCTCCCCCCTACAGGCGAACTAGGAGAAAACCATGCCTTTCGAATCACTTTCTGCCGAAGCGCTGGGCAACATTTATGTTGGCTTACTGGGGCTGGCTGTATTGCTGTATGCCATTCTTGATGGCTATGACTTAGGGGTTGGCGTGCTGTTTCCTCCCCGAAACGAAACGTTCAAAGATGACATGGTGGCGTCTATCGGGCCCTACTGGGATGCCAACGAAACCTGGCTGGTACTGGCGGTTGGGTTGTTGCTTATTGCCTTTCCGCAAGCGCATAGTGCGATACTGCAAACCTTATACCTGCCTGCCACCTTTATGCTGATTGGACTGATTTTGCGCGGTGTATCATTTGATTTCAGAGCCAAAGTGCCGCAAACCAAGAAGCGTAAATGGGATACCTGCTTTAAGTACGGCTCGTTACTTACTACCTTATCGCAAGGCTATATGCTGGGTATATGGGTTACTGGCTTACGCACCGATTGGTACGCGCAAGGCTTTGCCCTACTTGCCGCGTTTGGCGTAACGGCAGCCTATGCGTTTATTGGTGCATGCTGGCTGATCCTCAAAACAGAAGGCGAATTGCAGGCCAAAGCATTTTATTGGGCGAAGCGTTGCCTGATGATTCTGGCTGGCGGGATTATAGCGGTGAGTTTTATAAACCTTACTCTGCATGAAAATGTGCGTGAGCTTTGGCTGGAAAGCCCGTTGGGACTGGTGTTAATGCTTATTCCGTTGGCGTGTTTTGGGTTACTGCTATTGTGCGGCATTGTACTGCAAAAACTCCCCAAAGCAGGTGGGCGTGGCGAATGGCTACCTTTTGCACTGGCACTTTTGGTATTTGTGCTGTGCTTCACTGCCTTTGGCATTAGTTATTATCCCTACGTGGTACCCGGTAAACTCACCATTATGGATGCCCTGAGTGATCCGGACTCACTGCGCTTTCTGCTGGTAGGCGCGGTAGTGGTTGTGCCCTGCATATTGCTTTACACCGTATGGGTATACCGAATATTTGCAGGTAAATCTGAAAAACTGGCGTACTACTGAGTCTGCCAGATGCAAGAAGAAATCAACAAGAATTAACCAACGAAAAGTAATCAGCGAGACGTAAGCAGGGAGGGGTGGCACTCACCTCTCCCGCTTTTACCCGTAAAGTACAAACTTAATCTATAACGACCGCCGTTCAATGACGTTCGTGCGTAGTTAGTAGCTACGACGCTTGGTGTCGTGGTGGCTCGCACCGAAAATGGATTTCATCTGGTTGGCAAAGGCCACAAATTTTTCACGAACTGTGCGCTTAATAGCAATGTCAACACCGCCCATCAGCACAAAGCCTTCTACCGTAATGGTAGGCGCCTGACGGTCGGCAATCGACGACGTTTTGTTATCCACTCCGCCCATAATACAAAAGGTTTTGGTAACCACATTCACGTTTTCGGGTACTTTAATGTCGGTACCGCCCATCACGCATAATACTTTTACCGTAACGTGCTGCGCGCGGAATTCGGCATCGGTAAAATCAAGCGTGGTGCCGCCCATAAAGTCGATCACCCGGATCTCGCGTGGTACTGTCCAGCGTCCGCCGCGATCCGATCCCCCCATAATATTCACAATGGTATCGCGCTCAGGCACTTCACCGGTTGCATACTTAACACTGAACTTGTGTTCTTTTTCGCGACTGTAGTCACCGTCTACCTGCAGCGTGAGATCGGCAGCTAATGCCACAATTTCATGGTGATCCTTACTTGCCATGGCCTGATCTAATCGTCGCTCGAAGGCCTCCACCGATATCACGCCATGACTGTAGTGATAAATCAGTTTGTCGATCACTTCTTCGCGTACTTGTTCGATTGGACGGTCTTCCAGTTTCACCATGACAGTTTCCTTTAATGTTGTGTTGCGTAACTTGCGCGTTATCATTACTACGTGGTTTGGAAGCAAAGTCCACACCAAAAATAAAAGCATTATGAATCAACAACCTAACATACACCCATTTACAGCCACCTGAATGATTTCGCTACATTTTAGTCAAACTGGCTGATGGTTGGTGTGCGATACACTGTTTAATAACGCAACGCGCTGTTGTTTTACTCATCATACGCGGTGAATTAAGCAGTGTCCTGCCTGCGAAAATTGCACTACTACTTTAGCATCAGCCCACTGCGCTTCTGGTTGTAGCCAATAGTACAACCACAAAAAACCGGGAACTTTTCCCGGCTAAGCCGGGGAACATTTCCATATATCCCGGCTGCGAAAATTCTCATACTTAACGGTACACACAATTAGTATTCACCCTATATGCACATTCACCGCATAACGCGTTAACAGAACAATGCCATACATGTGCAATGTGGAAAAGAGTGAGAAGAAGCTGGACACACAATGAAAAAAACCGCTTATCTTTATTTGGCATCCTGTATTGCTGCGAGTTTTCAAATACATGCGCAACAACAAGACGCTGAACAGATCACCGTATACGGGCAATCGCCCCTTAGTTTTGTGAGTGGATTAACGGAATACTCACCCGCCAGTCAGCATTTGGATGCCGATGCACTGGAAGTCGAAAACGGTAATTCGTTGGCCAGAATTCTGGATAATAAACTGGTAAGCGTGTCGATTAACGATGTGCAAAACAATCCGTTTCAGGCTGATTTACAATACCGCGGCTTTACGGCGTCGCCCTTACTGGGTTTACCACAGGGCCTGTCGGTGTACTTAAACGGTACGCGCTTTAACGAACCTTTTGGCGATACCGTAAACTGGGATCTGCTGCCTCCCTCGGCGTTGGAATCGGTTACCCTGGTATCGGGTGCTAACCCGGTATTTGGTCAGAATACCCTGGGCGGCGCACTGATATTAAATACCAAAGACGGTTTTTCTTTCCCACACAATAAAGTCACCGTCATGGGTGGCGATTTTAGCCAGCGCGGCATTAATCTGGAGTCTGGCGGCAACAATGGCGAGTGGGGCTATTACATCAATATCAACAAATACCAGGAAGATGGCTGGCGCGACTATTCGCCCAGTGATATTCAGCAAGGGTTGGCTAACATCACCCACAAAGGTAAAGACACCGCCACCCGCATCACCCTGGCCGTAAATGAAAACGATCTGATTGGTAACGGTGCCATTCCGGTAGACCTGATCCCGCATGAGGGCCGCGCAACCATTTATACGTTGCCCGACCAAACGTTCACTAACCTGCGCTTCCTGAACCTGAATCACGAGTGGAACCTGGATGACGATTTAGTATTGCGCCTGAACACTTACTACCGTGAAAACAAAATCGAAACCTACAACGGTGACGACAGTGACTACGAAGAATGTGATGTAGGCTATGGCGAAACCTTATGTGAAGAGGACGAAGACGCTGAACTGTTTGAAGACGATGACGTCGAGGACGATGAAGATGCAGAGGACGACGCAGTAAGCTTCGATGAAGACGACGCCGTTCAGTTTGTAGGATTTGACCCGTTAGTGCCTCTGGAAAATATCAGTAATGCAGATCCGGATACCCTGGACGGTACCGCCAATACCAGCTTTACCGACCAGCAAAGCTTTGGCTTTAGCGCCGAACTGGCGGGTAAAGCTGCCACAGGTTCAATGACACACCACTGGGTAGTTGGCCTGGGTATCGATACCGCCGACATTTCATTTCGCAGTGATACCGAGTTTGCCGTGCTCGACAATGAAACACCAGAAAGCAGCCGAGGGGTTACCGGCATTGGTGTATTTGACGAAGGTTCTCGCGTGCGTCTTACCACAGATGTTCGCCACACCTACGCGTTTGTTAGCGATGTCATTGATTTGAACCGCCACTGGCAACTGGCTCTGGCCGCCCGTTACAACAAATCCACCATTGATATGGTAGACGGTGTTGAGGAAGGCGAAGGCTCGCTGAACGGCAACCATGCCTTTAACCGGTTTAATCCGTCTGCCACAGTGCACTACCGTACCGATAGCTACCACGCTTATGCGTCTTACAGCCAGTCGTCACGTACCCCGACACCAGCAGAACTAAGCTGCGCCGACGAAGACGACCCCTGTAAACTGCCCAATGGTTTTGTGGCCGATCCACCACTGGATCAGGTACGCACCGATACCCTTGAACTGGGTGCCAATATTACGCTGGAAAACGGCTCTCTCCATGCAGCGGTGTATCGCAGCGACAGCAAAGACGACATTATTTTCCAGCAGGCCGGTGACCGTGCGTCAGTGGGTTATTTTGTAAACGTAGACAAAACGCGCCGACAAGGCGCTGAATTCAGCGTGTTACAACAATGGGACGATCTGGAAGTGTCTGCCAACGTAAGTTATTTACAGGCAACCTTTGAATCTGCCTTTGTCTCGTTCAGCCCGCAAAATCCAATGGGACCGGGCCGTCAGGTAACACCAGGCGATACCATTCCGGGTCAGCCTGAATGGCTTGCGGGTGTGGAAGTAACTTATCCGCTGCTTGAAAATCTGTATATCAGCGCAGATGTAGACTATGCGTCGGGCCAATATTTCCGGGGCGACGAAGCCAACGAAAACCGCAAACTGGATGGTTATACGCTGGTTAACCTGAGTGCGACTTACGCTCACCCAAGTGGCATTACCGTTGGCCTGCGTCTGGAAAACGTGTTTGATACCGAGTTTGAAACCTTTGGAACTTATGGCGAAGCCGACGAAGTACTTGAAGATATTTACGACGATATCGAATCAACTGAGTTTGTGGGCCCTGGCCAACCCAGAACGCTAAGGCTATTTGCCTCTTATCAGTTTTAATTTACTAGAGTCGCCCCGGCTGGCCTGCTATTCCAGTCGTTAGCCGGGGATAGATATATTGATAAAGCTACTTGCTAAGCAGCCACGCTTGCCACAACACAATAGCCAGAAGAATAGCGCTGACCCATTGCCACAACAGCACCGGGTTGCGTTCGATCAGTGGACCACGCTTTTCGGTAGCAATAACGTCTTTGGGGTTGTCCAGCGCGGCTTCGAATTCCGACAGCGCATTGAAGCGCTTGTGTTGTTCTGGTTGCGTGGCTTTCTTTAAACAGATATCAATCCACGCGGGTAAGTCCGGACGGTATTGCTTGATGCTCTGATAGTGGTATTCGTTCGCACTTTCAGGGATGTAATCTTTGTATTTAAATGGCTTATAAGGCAGCGCGCCGCTCAGCATCTCGTACACAATAACACCCAGCGAAAACATATCGGTTCTAAAGTCACTGTGATTCTGAATCAAAAATTCAGGCGCAATGTAGTTCACTGAGCCAACCGGGTAGTCTTCATGTGTTTGATCACCGGTTTCCAGCAACGACTTCACCAGTACGGTGCCAAAATCGATGAGTTTGACTTCCCCATGCCGGGTGATCATAACGTTTTCCGGTTTGAGGTCGCGGTGCACCATGTCGTTGCGCTGAAAGGTGCGCAACGCCACTATGATCTGCTTCACAATACGTCGAGCTGTGTCGATTGAGGGCGATGGGTTATCTATAATCCATTGGCGCAGGGATTGTCCCTCAATGTATTCACACACATGGTAATAAAACTGCGTGTTTTCGCGTCTGGGCAACACTTTCATGATGTGCGGACTATCCAGACTTTTGCCTACCCACTCTTCCCGCAAGAAGCCCTGCAAAAAAGTAGTGTCATCTTCAAACTTTTCAGTAGGTGTTTTCAGGCCGTATATTGTGCCAGACTGCTCGTCCAGCACCTTGTACAAACTGGAGCGCGTACCGTTAAATACCTGCTCCAGAACCCGATAACCCTCAAGTTTATGCCCGACTTCCAAAGCCGGCGGGATCACCAGACTACGCCCATGAACAGACAACTCGTGAACGTTTGTCGCCGGTAAACTATCAACCCTTGCCAACAAACAACTCACATTGTCGTTACTGCCAGCGTCCAATGCCGCTCGCACTATGGCTTTAGCGGTCGATTCCAGATCTGCCACGCCCTCAAGCATTTGCCGGAGCTTTTTGTGCGATAAAAATTCATGCACACCGTCACTGGTGAGCATGTACAACTCGCCCTGCTGCAAAGCAAATGAGGTAAAATCCACATCGAGCTTAGCATCCAGACCGATTGCCCGGGTGAGCACAAAGTTTGCCCGCTGCTTGGTTGTGTGATCGTTGGTTAACAGCTCCAGTTGATCGTTGTGAAATCGGTGGATTCGGGTATCACCCACGTGCATTAAGAAACCCGTAGTAGACTTAAAGATCAGACTGCTGAACGTGGTGAGCATTTGACTGCTTCCACCCAGCGAATAATCGAACTGACCGTGACACCAACGATTGAGGCTGTTTAGAATTTTGCCTACCGAACGGCTAACCGACCAGCTTGGCGGTGTTTGCATGTAATCATAAATGAAGTTATTAACCACGGTAGTAGCGGCTTCTTTGGCTTTACTGCAGGCAGACACACCATCGGCAATAGCAACTACTGCGCCTTTGTCATGGAGCTGTTGCCCTTCACCCTGCCAGGCAGCAAAGGCGTCCTGATTTTCAAACTTGATCCCCTGACTGCTGTAACCGCCAAAACTTACATTCAAATTTGCCATGCTTTATCCGAAAAAAGCACCTGCCTCTGGCGAGGACAGGTGCATTACCACACTTATGCCTGTTGGGTAATAAGGTTATCCTACGTGGATCAATTCAACTGTGCCGTCTTCGTTGACTTCGGTAATTGCGCCACTCGGCTCTTTCATAAAGAGTAACGCAATAAAGCCAAATGCGGCAGTCCCACTGATCACAAGGAAGAAAGTAGAAGCATCAACAAATGAGTAAACCGTTAAGTACGTTACCGCACCTACGTTCCCGTAAGCGCCAGTCATTCCAGCAATTTGACCAGTAAGGCGGCGTTTAATTAAGGGGACTACGGCAAATACGGCACCTTCACCAGATTGCACGAAGAACGAGCAGGCCATTACCGCCAGCACTGCCAGCCATACTGGCCATGCCGCATCAATATGGCTCAGCGTGAAATACCCAACAGCCAGACCCGCCGTTAAAATGAGCAACGTTTTCTTGCGGCCAAAGCGGTCAGAAATGATGCCACCGCCAGGGCGTGACATCAGGTTCATAAAGGCATACATACCCGCCAGTAAACCCGCCGTCGCCATAGACAGTTCGAAGGTCTCTGCAAAGAACGCAGGAAGCATGGATACCACAGCCAGCTCAGAACCAAAGGTAGCAAAATAAAGTACGTTCAGTACCGCAACTTGTTTAAATTGATAACGGTGCTGTTCTGCAACGGGTTGAACAAATATCTCGCGATTTACTTTAAAGTTGGAATACGCGTCGAAGCAATAAATGGCAAATAGCGCAACATAGATAAAGGTACACACGTCAGCCGACAACATGCCCACTCCACTGGGAGATAATTTCCAGTTAAGCAGCGCCAGTGCCAGGTACATCGGCGTTTTCATAAACAACAGGAAATAAAAATCGCCTTTACTGGTGACTTCCATGCCGCCGAGATTTTTGGGCCGGAAATACGTGGAGCCTTTGGGCGTATCGGTTACGTTGGTGTAATAAATCACGCTGAAAATCACACATAACAAACCGGTAATCGCTACTGCGTAGCGCCAGCCGTCGTCACCACCGAATACCACTGCCAGCGTAGGCAAAGTGAACGCAGCCGCAGCAGATCCAAAGTTCCCCCAACCGCCGTAAATGCCTTCAGCAGTGCCCAGTTCCTTAGGCGGGAACCATTCGCTGACCATGCGGATGCCGATAACGAACCCTGCACCGATAAAGCCCAGCGCAAAACGCGCAATGGCCAGTTGAGTAAAGTCGCTGGCAAACGCGAATAAAAAACAGGGTACAGAGCAGATTGCCAGCAATAAAGAGTACACTAAGCGCGGCCCGTATTTGTCGGTAAGCGCACCAATAATAACCCGCGCGGGTATGGTGAGTGCCACGTTTAATATCAGTAGGGTTTTCCATTCCTCCAGGCTCAGGCCCATGTCGCCCATGATCACCTGCTTGAGTGGTGCCATGTTAAACCACACCACAAAGGTAACGAAAAACACCATCCAGGAAAGGTGAAGTATTTTCATTTTCCCAGTGAAAGAGAAGAGATTAAATTTATCTGCAGTCATTGTTACTACCGTGTCCAAAAAACAAAATAAAAAGCCCAATCCTGGCGACAGGATTGGGCTTCATTACCAAACTTAATTCACATTGTTAGCAAACGCGGGTTTGCTTTATTTTGTATTTTTCACAGCAATTAGCGAGCCAAAAATCAAACACTATGTATTACAACAAGTTATAAAAATTTGCTTCGCCATACACATTGCATTGCACCAATGACGGGATTAAAAGCGGGCTCACTGCACCAAATGTGCACACCCGCAGTTAAAAAACGCCTTACAATGCGGCGATGGTCTCGCGCTGTGCAGATAGCTTGGCTAACTGCGATTCTGCATCTGCCAGTTTGGCGCGTTCTTTTTCAATCACGTCTTCGGGCGCATTGCTCACGAACTTCTCGTTAGTCAACTTGCCCTTAGTGCGGGCGGCGTCTTTTTCGATTTTCTCCATGGCTTTGGCGATACGCGCCAATTCAGCGTCTTTGTCGATTAAGCCCGCCATAGGGATCAGAATTTCCATTTCGCCTACCAGCGCAGCAGCACTTGCCGGTGCTTCTTCACCCTTGGCCAGGAAAGTGATCCCTTCCAGACGTGCCAGACGGTCGATGAAGGTACGGGAAATACCCAGTCGACGCTCGTCTTCTTCACTGGCATTACGCAGCAGTACCGACAGCGGCTTGCTGGGGGCGATGTCCATTTCGCCACGAATATTACGAATACCCACAATAAAGCGCTTCACCCACTCAATGTCGGCCAGTACTTGTTCGTCTTGCTTAGCAGCGTCTGCCGTTGGGAATGGCTGCACCATAATGCTGTCGCCGTCTTTCACAGTCAGTGCACTAAGCGGTGCCACGCGTTCCCAAATGGTTTCGGTAATGAACGGCATTAGCGGATGCAGTAAACGCAACAGGTTTTCCAGTACGTTGATTAACGTGTGGCGTGTGCCGCGTTTTTCCGCGTCTGTTGCTTCATCGTTATTCAGCACCGGTTTGGTTAATTCCAGGTACCAGTCGCAGAACTGGTTCCAGGTAAACTCATATACCGTTTGCGCGGCAATATCGAAACGATACTCACTGATGGCTTTCTCAAATTCACCAAGGGTTTGCTGGAACTGTGCCCAAATCCAACGATCAGCCAGACTCAGCACCAGTTCTCCGCCGTCACGACCGGTATCTTCGGTTTCGGTGTTCATCAGCACGAAACGCGACGCGTTCCAGATCTTGTTACAGAAGTTGCGGTAACCTTCTACCCGGCCCATATCGAAATTGATATCGCGGCTGGTTGAGGCCATGGCAGCAAAGGTAAAGCGCAGCGCGTCGGTGCCGTAGGCGTGGATACCATCCGGGAACTGCTTGCGTGTGCGTTTCTCAATTTTGGCTGCAAGTTGCGGCTGCATCATGCCCGAGGTGCGCTTCGCTACCAGCGATTCCAAATCAATGCCGTCGATCAGATCGATCGGGTCGAGCACGTTGCCTTTCGACTTCGACATTTTGTCGCCGCTTTCATCGCGGATAAGGCCGGTAATGTAGATATCCTTAAACGGGATCTTGCCGGTAAAGCGCTTGGTCATCATGATCATTCTGGCTACCCAGAAGAAAATGATGTCGAATCCGGTTACCAATACCGCAGAAGGTAGGTAAGTCTCCAACTCTGGGGTCTTTTCTGGCCAGCCCATGGTAGCGAATGGCCACAGTGCCGACGAGAACCAGGTGTCGAGCACGTCTTCGTCCTGACGCAGCGCTACGCTGTCGTCCAGACCATTTTTGCTGCGTACTTCCGCTTCGTCGCGACCTACATAAATGTTACCGTTGTCGTCATACCAGGCCGGAATACGGTGTCCCCACCACAATTGACGGGAAATACACCAGTCCTGGATGTTATGCATCCACTGGTAGTAGGTCTTGCTCCAGTTTTCTGGAACAAAACGGATTTCACCACTTTCTACTGCTTCAATCGCAGGCTTAGCCAGCTCTTCAATGGCCACATACCACTGATCTGTCAGATAAGGCTCAATAACGGCACCGGTGCGGTCGCCACGAGGCACTTTTAATTTGTGATCATCGATTTTAACCAGTACGCCATCTTGTTCCAGTTGTTCCACAATGGCTTTACGCGCGTCAAAGCGATCCAAGCCGCGGTAAGCTTCTGGCGCTTCGTCATTTACCTTCGCATCTGGCGTGAAGATATTGATCATAGGCAGGTTGTGACGCTTACCCATGTCGTAGTCGTTAAAGTCGTGAGCCGGAGTGATTTTTACGCAGCCAGTGCCGAACTCAGGATCAACGTAATCATCAGCAATAATTGGAATTAAACGGCCAGTAATTGGCAGCTTAATTTGCTTGCCAATGTAAGCCTGATAGCGCTCGTCATCCGGATGAACTGCAACAGCAGTATCGCCCAGCATGGTTTCCGGACGCGTAGTAGCAACCACGATGCTGCCACTGCCATCGGCCAATGGATAACGCATGTGCCACATGTGGCCGGCTTCTTCTTCGTTCAGTACTTCCAGATCAGATACCGCTGTGTGCAGCACTGGATCCCAGTTAACTAAGCGCTTACCGCGGTAAATCAGGCCGTCTTCATGCAGTTTAACGAAGACTTCGGTAACGGCTTTTGACAGGTTTTCGTCCATGGTAAACACTTCGCGATCCCAGTCTGACGACGTACCCATACGACGCATCTGACTGGTAATCGTGCCACCAGAGTGTTCTTTCCATTCCCAGATTTTCTCAACAAAGGCTTCGCGGCCTAAATCGTGACGGGTTTTGCCCAATGCGTTCAGCTGGCGCTCCACCACCATTTGCGTTGCGATACCAGCGTGGTCGGTACCCACTTGCCACAACGTATTGTCGCCTTTCATGCGGTGATAACGGGTAAGCACGTCCATAATGGTTTGCTGGAAACCGTGGCCCATGTGCAAACTACCGGTTACGTTTGGCGGCGGAAGTAAAATACAATAGGGTTGTTGCGCAGGATCGCCAGATACCTTGGCTTTAAACAGTCCGTCGTTTTCCCAGCGTTGATAACATTGCTGTTCAATGGAATGAGGTTCGTAGGTTTTGTCCATGGAGAGTCTCAAAGAATACCTGTGTTAAGCCGGTAAAAACTGCATTTGGCAGCCGGCTTGTTGAAAATATTTATAGCGTTGTCGGGCTTGCTGCTTAGCAGCCTCTTCTACCGGCACAAAATCAACAATTTGCTGGAACTGGTTGAATTGATTCACCATTTGCCCACTTACGTTGATGAGGCATGGCCGGCGGGGTAATTGTTGTGCCTGCCAGACGATTTCTACCGGTGCACCACCGGGTGGGCCTTCGCCCGCCAGATTGTGCGGCACAAATCGCGCTGCGGGCAGTTGCCACAACAGTTCATCTACTGCTTCTGCCTGGGCTTTGTCGGCGCACAGTATCACACTCTTTTGCCGGTTGGCATACAGTTCAGCAGTTAATTCGCAGGCTTTCGCGCACAGCGCAGATACCGCCGCGCCGCCATCAGGCGACACGGTTTCTTCTGTTAGTGCGTAAAATCGAACAGCGGGCACGGGCAATTAGTCCTCTTGCGCCAAACCAGCGCGATTCATTAAGAATTGTGCGAGCATCGGTACAGGACGTCCGGTAGCGCCTTTGTTTTTACCACTGTTCCAGGCCGTACCGGCAATATCCAGGTGCGCCCAGTTGTACTTTTTAGTGAAACGCGACAAGAAACAACCTGCCGTAATAGAGCCAGCCGGGCGGCCGCCCAGGTTAGTCATGTCGGCAAACGGGCTTTCCAGTTGTTCCTGATAGTCGTCCCACAAAGGCAAACGCCATGCACGGTCTGAGGCCTGCTCAGACGCGTTTAACAGTTCGTGCGCCAGAGGATTATGCGTACTCATTAAGCCGGTTGCGTGTTTGCCAAGGGCAATAATACAGGCGCCGGTTAACGTGGCTACGTCGATTACTGTATCCGGGTCGAAACGCTCCACGTAAGTCAGTGCATCACACAATACCAGGCGACCTTCGGCGTCGGTGTTGAGCACCTCTACGGTTTGTCCTGACATGGTAGTCAAAATGTCGCCCGGACGATATGACTTGCCATCGGGCATGTTTTCACAGCCAGCCAGCACACCAATAACGTTCACCGGGAGGTTTAACGCTGCTACGGTATGCATAACACCCAGCACGGCCGCTGCCCCACCCATGTCGTATTTCATTTCATCCATGCCTTCGCCTGGTTTCAATGAAATACCGCCCGAATCAAAGGTAAGCCCTTTACCTACCAGCACCAACGGCTGCTGATCAGGTTGACCCCCCTTGTGATAGATAATACTCATTAACGATTCATTTTCTGAACCGCGACCCACCGCCAGGTACGAATTCATACCCAGCTCAGCCATTTGTGCTTCGTTTACACATTCCACATTCACAGAATCGTATTCAGCTGCTAATTGCTGTGCCTGATCCCACAAATACGCTGGGTTACAAATGTTTGGCGGCATATTGGCCACATCTTTGGTTACTTTCATGCCTTTGGAAATAGCCAGGCCGTGTTCAACCGCTTTTTCACCCACGGTTAATTCGCGGCGGGTTGGCACGTTAAATACAATTTTACGCAGCGGACGACGCGCTTCGCCTTTTTTGCTTTTCAGCTGAAGGAAGGTATACAGCGTATCCTGGGTAGTTTCTACTGCCTGGCGCACTTTCCAGTAGGTGTCGCGGCCTTTTACATGCAGCTCTGTTAAGAAACATACGGCTTCCATTGAGCCGGTTTCGTTCAGGGTTTGAATAGTTTTAGCAATGATTTGCTTGTACTGGCGCTCATCGAGTTCACGTTCCTTGCCGCATCCAACCAACAACACGCGTTCGCTTAATACGTTGGGTACGTGATGCAGCAACAGCATTTGACCTGCTTTGCCTTCCAGGTCGCCGCGACGCAGCAGGTTACTGATATAACCCTCACTGATAGCATCCAGTTGCTCAGCCACGCCCGACAAACGACGGGGTTCGTAGACCCCCACCACAATGCAGGCACTGCGTTGTTTTTCGGGACTGCCGCTTTTTACGTTAAACTCCATGATGTCACCTCAATTTTTTATCTGTCTGTTGCCCCGGCTTAAAATTCACATGCCGTTTTGCCGCGCTTATGGTTTAATACCGCAGCAAAATGTCTTACTGCGTAGGTGCTTTTATGTCGATTTTACAACATTCAGGCAATAGCACCTGCCGGAGCCAAGGGTTAGTTATACTGGCAAAACATGTAAAAATGGTAAGTTTACTCAAAATTATAGCTGCTTTCACTAAAATTCCGACTTTTAGCATAGGCCATAAATGCTGATATTCCGCTATTTACTTAAGGAAACGCTGAAGTCTCAGGTTGCCATTTTTCTTATACTAATGGCAATTTTTATTACCCTGCGATTTGTTAAAGTGCTAGGGGATGCGTCTGAGGGCGATATCCCTGCGGGTCTGGTGATAGGATTCCTTTCCCTGTATGCGCCGATTCTGGCATCGCTGGTTATCCCCATTAGTGCGTTCCTGGGCATTATGATGGCCTATGGGCGTTTATATGTAGACAGCGAAATGACCGTAATGCGCGCTTGTGGGATAAGCGAATGGTACGTCACCCGGGTAATGTTGTTCCTGTCTGTACTGATCATGATTTTTACTGGTTTTGTTACCCTTTATCTCGCTCCTACCGCCGCACAAAGCGAATTTAATCTTCGTGAGCAAGCCAAGGCAGAAGCGGGATTCAGCGCCATCATCCCTGGCCGATTCCAGGAAACGGGCAATCAGGAAGCTGTTATTTTCGTGCATGATGTTGGAAGTGATGGCTCACTTCAGAAAGTATTTCTGGCTCAGCAACAAGCCAACAATGAAGCGCAGGTGCGGGTTGTTTATGCACAGCAGGGCACCATTAACAAAGAGCCTGACGGTACCCGCCAACTTATTTTGAATGAGGGAAATCAGTACGAAGGCGAGCACCGCCGACGTGATTTCCGGGTTGTCAATTTTGACGAGTATCAGGTGCAAATTGACGATCCCGAGCAGCAGGTTACCCGCCGAAAAGTATCGGTAATGTCTACCTCTGAATTACTGCAGGACCCATCCATTGAAGCCATTGTTGAGCTACAGTGGCGGATTGCGATTCCGCTGTCGATTCCGTTTTTGGTACTGATTGCCGTGCCGCTTAGCGCAGTTGATCCGCGTCAGGGTAGGTTTGGAAAAATGTTCCCGGCTATTTTGTTGTACCTCGGTTATTTTATGTTGCTACTGGCCAGTCGCAGAGTACTGGAAGATGGCAAAATACCTATTCAGTTGGGACTCTGGTGGGTACACGGCATTATGTTCATGATTGGCGTTACCCTGCTCTCCCGCGACCGCAAATTCGGCACCACACTGCGCGCCTGGTTGTTGAGGAAGAAGGCATGAAATGTCCCCGTCAATATGCAACAAGCATATTGACTAATAGCCCTCCCCGTCTATACTGAATATATGTACAGTAATGTTATGTTTGTTATTGTTGTTGTTGTTGGGTTGTGTGTTTGTGGAGAATTAGTGTGTGTCTGTTTTGGTAGAAGTTGTGGGTAACTGCCTAAGCAGTTATCCATCAGCTTATACGAAACAGTCCACACGGTGAGCGAAGCGAAAATTCCCACAATCCACAACACTTGTTTTGTTTTTTTGGTTCTTTTTCTTTGGGTTAATCATGGTTCTCGTCACTAGCACAGAAGATTTCAAAATACGGGGAATAAGCTACCCTGATTTTCCCATTTTAGTCGACAAGGATGGCGAGATAGTCATGTATGCGGTGGAGTTTCTGGTCTATCACTGCTTGAAACGCGGCAGCGTGCAAAGCGTGCATAGCTGGAAGACATACGGACAGGACTTATATGATTTCTTTGGGTTCTGTGAAGGGAATAATATTGACTGGCGAGAGGTTCGCTGTCCCCAAGATGAAACCATACTGGCTGTTTATCGTGACGCATCAATGAAGTATTTTGGAGTGGCGGCCAGCACCATTAACCGACGTTTACGCTTTCTCATTAAGTTTTATCATTACGCTTATAACCATGGATGGGTGGATACGCTTCCTTATGAGCTTGAAGCGATCTTGGTGAGAAAGCCCAAAGGGTTCTTAGCCCATACCGACACATCGGGTGGTGTTAAAGCGCGCCCTGATATCATGCTTAAGCAAACGAGAACAAAACTTAAAGTCCTCAATGGTGAACAGGCGACACAATTACTAAGCGCTATTAAGAATAAGACGCTCAGGCTCATGGTGAGGCTAGGGTTGCTTACCGGACTGCGTAAAGCCGAAATCCTTAGCTTCCCATTGTCTTATGTGATTAATCCACAAAACCTGACTAATCGAAGCCACATCAAAGTATCGCTTAACCCTCAAGAGATGCAAATAAAGGGCAGCAACCCGCGCAATATTATGGTGCCTGTGAGCCTCATGTTCGATTTGTGGGATTACGCCCTTCACGAACGCCATCAATTACTTGACGATCAGGATAAACCAACTGACAGGCTGTTTGTGACGCGTGACGGGCAGGCATGGAGTCTGAAATCTAAATCATTTAACAACCAGCTTGAAGCGCTTAAATTTCCTTTTCCCGCTCACCCACACATTTTGAGGCACACATTCGCCACCAACACCTTAAGATGCTTGGAGGCACGTAAAAGCGAAGGGACATTCGGTGGTAATCCACTGATGACAGTGCAGTCACTGCTTGGTCATGCCAGCATTAATACCACCATGCAATACCTGCACTTCCTGCATGAGCTGGAAGATGATTTATCCACCGAATACCAACGTGAAATCGAAGCGTTATGCGAGGCCGTTACATGAGTAAAAAGCAGTTTAACGTCATTACTGACAATCAGAATGACGATGCTAAACGCCTCTTTGAATCAACGGGCATTAACACCGACAAGCATAGTGCAAGCACCGGTGTCGTCTCGATAACGCCGACCACCATGACCGTTCACTTTCCAGAAAATTCCTCTACTGTCAGAAGCTTCGACTTTGCGCCTTATTATGGACAAGGCTTTGATGCGATAACCACGATATGCCAGGCGACTATCGAGAAACTCATCCAGCAAAGTATCGATACCCAACAGGCCGTCATCGCCATCACATCGATAGTAAGCTATTGTCACTCCGGCCTTAAAACCTTCTTCGGGTTCTTAACGCTATGGCGTTCTGGTGCGAAACGTGATTTGCAGCCTGTCAATATCACACCTGAATTGATTGAAGAGTTCATCCATCACCTGAAAGCGTCGGAAATCGGATATACAAGCCAGAAAGCTTATTACACACACGCCAAGGCTGTACTGACTGAGTCGCACACACAGGGCTATTTACCGCACGCAGATATTAAGCACTTATTCCCGAAAAACCCCTTCCCCAATTCAAACCGTCAAACCAAAGGCCAAAGGCCCCTAACACAAGCAGAATCTAAGCAATTGGTCTCGGCCCTGAAAATGGAGATGTCACGCATTCTGGCAGGCAACGCGCCGCTGAATAACTTTGATTTAACGGTCTGTGTACTGGGTATCGGTATGGTCACAGGGATGAATCCCATACCTGTATTATCGTTGCCGACAGACTGCATCCAGCCACACCCACTGAAACAAAATTTGCGATTGCTCGTGGCCTTCAAACGCCGAGGCAATGCCACGCAAGTGGTGTCACTTCGCCAGTCGCAGGACATCTCATTACTTCGCAGCGTTAAGCTCAATGCTGCCAATACCATTGAGATGATTATTGAGCGCAACGCTGTCCTTCGTCAGCAATACCAAGACCCAATGCAGTTGTTGGTGTATCAATCTAAAGCAAACGCAACCAAAGGCGCCATCACGGCGTTGACCAAAAATAATTTGATGCGCAATATCAACACCCTGATTGAAAAGCATCAATTGACCGATGACGACGGCAAACCGATGCGCCTCAACATGATGCGGCTGCGCAAAACCTTCGTGAATCGTATCTGGGAGTTATCAGGGCAGGACCCGCTCATTGCAGCACGCTATGGCAAGCACTCCCCTGAAACCAGCCAGCGGGATTACATGGTCGCTCCACCCGAGGCGGAAACGAACATGCGCTTTATCGGTGAGGCGCGCATTGAAGAGTTGCGTGTCAGCTATGGCCCCAAAGAGAATACCCCGATATCTGGCTGCAAAGACAGTAAATACGGGCATCGCGCCCCCAAAGACGGTTCAGTGTGCACAGAAACGTTGGATTGCTTTCGCTGCAAGAGCTTTGTGGTCACCGAAGAGGATTTATACCGCCTGTTCAGCTTTTACTGGGCGGCAGTCAGGGAGCGTGACAGCTTCGGTATCAAGAACTGGAACAAATACCTTCGCCATATCATTCGCATCATTGACGAAGACATCGCTCCACAGTTTGATGGCGAAAAAGTGACGGCGGCGCGGGAAAAAGCCAAAACAACACCCCATCCCTTCTGGCGCGATTTAACGATGGTGAGGATGGCACGATGAGCATTCAACCGTATCCCAATCAGGTCAGTCAAGAGGTTATCTTTGCCGATAAGCAACGCCTCAGAGATGACTTGCGTACCCGCCATGGACTGCATGGTGTTATCACCTATTTAAAGCTTGATTATGGTCAGTACCATGTACTCTCGCGGTATGAGCAGGATAAGTGGACACTGCCAGGGCATTGGTTCCCAAGTGCGGAACGTGAAGGCCAAAAAACACTTAACTTCGGACGCATCAACATCCCTGCCTTGCGTGATGCAGCCAAAGTCGTGATGGCGCGGCTATTATGGGGCGATGACGCGAAAAGCGGCAAGCGACGAGGGAGTACACTTAAGGATAAATTCAATAGTATTACCCCATGGCTTAACTTTCTACCATCACTCGGCGTCACTGAGCTATCTGCGGTTACGCCACTTGTTGCCATGCAGTATGTCACGCATGTGAAATCCTTGATATCCAATCACGGTAGACGCAAAGGTAAGCCTCTTGCGCTTACCACAATATGTTCTCGATTCTTGGCAGTGGAGGCGTGCTACCAACAGCTTCGTGAAACCCAATACGGTTTTGCGCATCCGTGGCCGGAATCCAGCGCTGTCGCGTTATCGGGATATAAGAGCCATGACAAAGCCAAAACCGAGATTATTCCCGATGAGGTATTGGCACCGCTGTTTCAATACGGCGAATCGAAGTTAAACCGTGCACCAGAATTATTGCGTTTACAGGGGCTCCTGTCAGATTTTGTGCCGACCAACACGCTTCAGCGCACCCAATACCTTAAACAGCACGGCTGGGCGTCAGGCGCGAAAGCGTTCAACCAAAACATAACCGCACTGCGAGATAGCTGTCTGTTTATCATCCTGATGACCACAGGTATTCGTGTGCATGAGCTGTGCAATCTTATGCGGGGCAACTGGTACTCTGAGGTCAGAGACGGTGAGCGGTTTTACTTTTTAGGCTCTAGGTCAGAAAAAACCGATGCAGGCAACACCCATTGGTTATGCCCTGAAATCACCATTGAGGCATTAAGAGTGTTAAGCGACCTGATGTTGCCGATGCAGCAACTGCTTGAACAGCAGCTTGATGCGGCGCAACAGGTAGGTGATGCGCAGGAAGTAGCAAGGTTAACGCGCCGCTCTAACTCTGTCGTGCTTGGCAAGGCTCCGCGACAAAACAACAAAATCGATGTGCTCAGTAGTACTTCCATCAATGACCGCCTACAGAAACTCGCGGATTCGCTTGGGCTTGATATCAAGCTTGCCTCGCACCGATTCAGGCGGACCTTTGCCAGTTACGTGGTGCATCATAAATTAGGGGATTTACGCTATCTGCGTGACCACTTTAAGCACTGGAGTCTGGAAATGACGGTGCTATATGCCATGAATGAGCAGCAGGACTTAGAACTGTACGATGAGATATATGCCGCCTTCGATGATGAACGTCAGGGAATAATCGGGCACTGGCTGGAGCCGGATACGCCGCTGTCAGGTGGGCTTGCCAATCAGATACGCAACCTGCGGGACAAGGCGACGCCAACACGAACCTATCAGTCTCGTGCAAACATGATCCGCCATATCTCAGAGCAGATCTACCTTCGCTCCACGGGTCTGGCATGGTGTACCAACGATGATGGCTCCTGCGCAGGCGGGCGCTGTGAAGAATGCGAGCACGGTGTTATTGATGACAAGAAGCAGGCCTTCTGGGAAGGTGTCTACGCACAGCAGATTGAACTTAAGCAGATTGAAGGCTTGGGTGAGTCAGGTCAGCGCACCGTCGACAAAGCCATCATGCGCTGCGAAAAAGTGCTGATGGACCTTGGTGCAGATATCGATGCCATAAAAAAGCGAGCGAATGCCAATGATTAAATCAAGACCTCGAAACCGCGAGAAGACCCACGACAGAATACGCATGGCGATTGTCAGGCTTGAGCAAGGCCGACCTAATGTCGTCAAGCCGGAGCGCAAGATGTCCGTTGCCGCCGTCGCAGAAGAGGCCGGTGTCAGTCGCACGCTTATTATGAATCAATATCCCGATTTGCTTGAGCGTATTCGTGGCGGTGCTAACAAACATATCCAAAAGCAACGTGACGAGAAGCATGAAGCGCTTAGAAAAGAGCGAGAAAAGAATCGAGAGCTAAGAAGTACGCTGGCTGACGTGATGCAAAAATACCAAGTAATGGTATCTAGAAACACAACGCTTGAACTGGAAAATCGACGGTTAACAGGCATTGTAGAGAATGAAAATGTGACAGTATTTAGAGGAAAAATTAAAAACTGAAGTGCAGCCAATACCGACCCATAGCTGCTCTATCGGCTGATTTTGACGTAGTGCTTTGTGCTATTGACGGATCGTCAGAAGCTTGTAGCTGAACGATCACTTCGTACGTATGGCTGCCGTTGGCTCTTTGCAATTTTGACGGCAGCTATGAGCGAATAGCGGCCGTCAACAACATCATGCACTCATGACCGCTTATCACTCCATAACGGACTTTTAACGTGCGTCGACGGCTATTGCTAGCCGGTATTTGCTCACATATAGAATGTGCGATGCGTCATATCGCTCGTGTGAGTAATACATCCGATGTGTTGGTCTTCGTCTTTTATTCTCGCCAATATACGCTATACCTTTATGTTACTCATTGCCCGTGAGGAACAAATGATGAACAAGCCTGTACCGTGGAATAAGGGGAAAAGTATTGGCCCCAAATTACCATTAAAACCGTCCGAGATTTGGAATATCCGTGCACGATTATCGCTTTCGGGAAAGCGGAGGGATTTAGCTCTGTTTAACCTGGCCATTGACTCTAAACTGCGAGGTTGTGAGCTGGTGAAGCTTCGGGTGTCAGATGTTAGTCGGGGAGGGACGGTCTTTTCTCGAGCCAGTGTGGTTCAACAAAAGACCGGTAGTTCGGTTGTGTTTGAGATCACAGACATCACCAAGACTGCCCTACTTGACTGGTTTGACAGCACGCATCCTGCATTCGGTGACTTTATATTCAAATCACGCACCAAGCCAGACGGTCATTTGAGCACAAAACAATATGATCGGCTGGTACACGAATGGGTGAAAAGCATCGGGTTGGACGATTCACGCTATGGCACGCATTCGCTTCGCCGAACCAAAGTGTCCATTCTTTACCGCCGTGATAAAAATCTTCGAGCAATTCAACTGTTGCTCGGTCATAAGAAAATTGAAAGTACGGTGCGGTATCTGGGGATAGATGTGGAAGACGCACTGGAAGCCTCTGCGCATCTCGATATTTAGGTTGTCACCAATGCCTCAGATTGACGCTCACGAACTCTCAGTGTTTATTGCGCATCGACTTGATGAGCAAACGCCTCAAACCGTACCGTCGCTCACGGCGGGATTCATTGAGGAAATGGCTCCCAATGTGAAAAACGATAAAAATGCCAAGCAACTTGTATATCGTCAGCTCCGGCGTTTAGTGAGAAATGCAGAAGCGAGAATGGAGAGGCAGCACGGCAGGCAACCTTATCTGTTCTACAAAGCGCTGTTATCAACGCCTCAGCCAGCGGTTACCACCTCCGGCGAGACTGCGAGTGTGTTATCAGCGAATATCGAATCTTATCTGGCTGAACTTGAGGAGACCTTAGCAGGGCTTGAAGGACAAGCGCATGCGTATACTTTTTTGGTCACAAAAGGCGCTGAGGTGGAACGTGAACAACGGGGCGTTCATTTAACGCGGATTTCACTACAAGCAGAGATTGAGGTGCTCAAAAGGTATTTGAATGGGGGCAATGTTACCTGAATAGCCAAGAGTTTTCCGTCCCCCGTTAAGGTCTTTATTTGGTCTCGCACGAGTTCAACGTGCTTATTGTGACAATAGTTGTTCGCTCATTGTTTTTAGTGCAGATTGCAACTGTGAAAAATCTTCTATCGCCATATTTGATTGCAGCGCAATACGTTCACTTTGACAGACCGCGTCAAATAAAAACGGACTATTAGCTGCTTTGGCCTCGGCAACAGACATTTTGATACACGTTTTAAATTGATTAAACAAATCTACTTGCGCTGAAGGTTTGGTTTCTGATGCAAATACTTCTGCACGAGGCAATAAAACCGATCCTAAACCGAAAAAACAAACAAAAACCGCTTTTTTCATAACATCCCTATTACTATATGTTGACAACTTTCGTGAGAGCTTATAATTTTCCGGAAAAAATACAATATTATTTTTCAAGGATGAATTGATGGTTGCCTCAAACGCTGCCCGCTTATGGCTTTTTGCCTGTTTATTATTGTTCGTTCTGCCTACACATGCCGCGTCATTTAGTAGCACTCCCACCCGGGCGGACATGGCCGATGGTACGTTTAACTTAACGTGGTCAACCGGTGCCGGTGAGATGGCGCCTTATTACCTTTATCAAAAGAACGGCAGCGGAAGTGATGTACTCATCTATCAGGGTTCCAATAAAACATACACGGTAACCAGCGTAGCAGAGGGCACTTATACCTATACGTTATGGGTACATAAGATGTCATTTACCAATCCGATGGAGCCGGATTTGGTGCTCACTAAAGGGCCGACACTTACGTTGACAGTAGATAGATTGGATGTCCCACCCAAAATGTCGACGCCCAGTGCCCCGACCACGGATAGTGACAGGACGTTTTCGATAAGCTGGGCTGCCAGCACCGGCGAAGATGTTACCAAGTATCAATTGCAAGGGCGGATATCAACGACTTCTACCTGGTCATCACTCTATTCAGGTAGCAGCCGTTCACTGACATATACGGCACCTTCTGATGGTACATATTACTTCCAGGTGAGAGCGTATAACGATCGCGGTTGGGGGTAGCTATTCCAATTCTGATACGACAATCGTCGCACAGGTACCGGGCACACCAGCTAGCATCTCTGTTCCTTCAACCGATTACGATGGCGGAGTTAGCATCAGTTGGGGGGCCTCGACAGGCACGGTTGATAAATACCAGCTTGAGCAGCAAACCAACGGCGGGGCGTGGGTTGCCGTTTATGAAGGAACAGCTACGAGTAAAGCACTGACTTTGGGTACGGGTAGCTACGCATTCAGGGTAAGGGCATGTAATGTGGAATCCACGTTCAATAGCTGCTCCGCCTTTAAAACCTCGGGCTCACTGACAGTTGTATTAACGCCGTCGGTACCTCAAATTAATAGTATTCCGACGGGCAACGTCACGGATAGCTTCTCGATTGGCTGGACCGCTTCGAGTAACGTGACGCGTTATGAACTTCAACATAGTCCCAATAATAGTACCTGGACAACTATTTATTCTGGTACAAGCCGCTCACAAACTGTCAGCTATAGCGATGGTCAGCATTATTTCCGAGTGCGAGCTTGTCATGTTTACAATGGTGTAACGCAATGCTCTGGCTATGGCAGTACAAAATCGGTCACCGTGGTGTTACCGTCATGGGCTGCAAAAAATGGCAGCATTTCAGCGGGCTCGTTCACGAATGTCACGATGAGCGCCAGCGACAATCAATTATTACCGCTAAAAAGTGGCGGTGGTGTGTCTGGCGGCGCTGCCAGTTATAGTATTCCTATCATTGTGCCACCAGGTCGAAATGGGATGCAGCCGTCAATTAGCTTGTCCTATTCGTCAAAGCAAGGCTCCGGCATTGCCGGTGTGGGTTGGTCAATGAATGCCGCAGGGGCTATTTCTCGGTGCCCTGCGACTATTGCGCAGGATGGCTATTCGGGGGCAGTAACCTTCAATTATCAAAGCGATAAGTTGTGTTTGAATGGTGAGCGGCTGATATTAACCAGTGGGACATATGGTTATGCCAATGCCGAATATCGCACAGAAATGGACAGTTTTGTTTCGGTGAAGCAATACACATCCAATATGGATAGCGCGTCGGCCTATTTTGTGGTCACCCATCAAAATGGCGCACAGGAATATTACGGCAATACGTCAAATAGCCGCACCATCCTCGACGGCCATAGCAAACCCTACCAATGGTTATTATCAAGAACCACAGATGCCAGTGCGAATAATAATGTTTATTACGAGTATGTGAGTTTTGGTAAGGCGGAGATGCTGCTTAGTCAGATTTGCTATTCTGATTCGTGTGCAACCACGAATGTGCGTCGCGTAGAATTTGAATATGAAGCCAGTGGCAAACCGAGAACCACTTATGTACAAGGTGGCGCTCAGCGCAGTACGCAAATTCTTGATAAAATTACGACGTTTGTCGGAACCAGCCGTGTTGTTGAGTATGATTTAACGTATCAATATAGCGCGGCAAACGGCCAGCCATTGCTCGCCGAAGTGAAAGCCTGTGATGCCAACAATTACAGTCAGTGTTTTGCGCCCGTTTCGATGGAGTGGGATGACAATCCGCTGACGTATGAGTTGGAAAAGCTGGACTTTGGAAATAGCCAGTCGCCCGACATTATGAAATCGCAACCCTACGCTGATATCAACCGTGATGGTGTGAGGGATTGGCCTTCAGCGAATGGTGGAACGACATTTGTTGATGCTGAAGGGACGGTAACGGGAACAGCAGGTTATCAATTGGATAGCTGTTACCAGGCGTCCTGGCAGGTGACAACCTGTTTGTATGGCGATTTTAACCTCGATGGTCGTACTGATAGCTGGAGAAAAACCAGCAACACCATTCAAGTAGCGTTAACCAATGAGTCTACCGGGCGTGGTGGTTGGATAAACACTGGTATCTCGGTGCCGAATTCTTCTTATGTTACCGATGCTAACGTGAAGGACATTAATGATTACAACGGTGATGCCTGGCCCGATTTGGCGGTTATGCATAACAATGGTGACATTAAGCTGTATTTCCACACAACGAATCCATCAGCCCCCTACACGGTTGGAAATAGTGTCCATGTCGCGTCCTTAGCGAAAGAGACGCCCACCACCATCACGTACCTGACAGAAACGGTCAGTTTCCCGGGCGATATGGATGGTAACGGGTTGCCGGATATCGTGTTTAGTACATCCTATGATAGCGCCAGAGAAACCTCGCTGCCGGTACCTCTCCCAAAAACAGTCTATTACTCACACAGTAATAATGGCGCGTATACCAAAACAAGTGGCTCACTCCCCAATCCGTATTCAGGTGAGAATTTTTATTACTTCACCATGTTCTTTGACATCAACAGTGATGGCCTACCAGACATGTTGGCGTGGGATACGAGCTATACTAACCCTGAACTGGTGGTCTACATCAACAAAGGTGCCAATAGCTGGTCGTCAAAAATTGACCTCAGCATCGGGATGGCGCTGGCGTTCACATCACAAAATTACCTGAATGGGGCTCAAGAACCTGAGCCAATGTATTCTCCACGCTATCTCAGTAGTTTGCGCGTAATGGATATTGATGCGGATGGCAAAGCCGAGTTACTTGTGCCAAAAACTAACATTGCCAAAGGCTGCCGGCCATTCAATGACAGTGGGAGTTGGCAAACTAAGTGCGGCAATGACCTGTATGGCACCTATGCACAGTCACAACTTGAAGCCCACGCGCTGGGTGCAATGCCAGCATCACAGTTGGATGATGGTTTGTATACCTTTGAAGCGATTACGTTTGAAGAGCACACAGATGGTACGTTCACGGCCAGCATTATCAGCACCCCCTTTATTGGCTCTGCCACCCAGACTACGGTTGTGGATTCGCGAGGCAAAGGCCTGAATGACTTTATTTTCAGCTATGGCCCGCGAATAGATGCTAACACCTGCACTATCCCTAATGGGTGTATCATCCAGTCGATAAATAGCGGCTATGACATGTCTGGTTACAACGGAGATTATGGCGTATACGGCTATATCAACTACGGAGCGGGCACAGCCAATAACGATGGCTCAGGCTATGCACCAGTAAATATGCTGAGAGGTGTGACTAATGCAACGGGCGTGAGCTATCGCTGGGAGTACTTGCCACTGACCTCTTCGCAGATGGACAGCACCCTTGCTTCCATGGGCGTAGATGCGTTTTACCAACGCAACAACACAAAGCCAAGTGGCGCGTATTTGTATTTTGCTTCCAGTATGTACAATGTGGCGCGCATGGAAGTCACTAATGGTGTGGGCAGCGTTAACGACACCTATTATGCCTATGAAAATGCGGTGTATAACGTGGAGGGGCGTGGATTCCAGGGCTTTACCACCATTCACACGCTTGATGTGGCAAACAATGTGAGAAGTGAGGCTGCATTTAATGTGGCTTTCCCACTAACGGGTAGAATAAAAGACGTCACTGATTATGTGATTGGTTATAGTAATCCGATTAAATTCCAAGAAAATGAATGGGCTCGAAACACCGCTCACCAAAGTCTGTTTGGTAGCGAGGTGTACCACTACTATCTGAAGAAGTCGACAGCTAAACAATACCATGTCGATACTAATGCCGTTAGCAGCACCCTCGCGACCACGGTGACAAATGAAGTAACAAGTATCACCGCGTACGGAAATGTGTCAGCAAGTTACAAGTTAACCAGCAGTGAGTTTGGTCAGTATAAGGTGAGTCAATCTGTTGCCTGGGCAGAAACATCAGCTTGCCAAAATCGATTTGATAGTACGCAAACGACATATGAAAAAGTCACTGGGCGCGCCAGTAACGATCCTTACACATCAGGGGATTACGATAAGCAGCGCGCGGTCACACAAACCGTCACCAGTTGGAATGATTCCCATTGTAAACCGAATACCATCACGAGTACCGGTACTGACGTTGAGTATGGCCAAACCGTGACAACCGCCTTCAATAGTTATGGTCTGCCGAGCTCCATTACTAAGTCAGGCTCTGTTCGCAGCAACAATGCCTGGCAGAGTCAATCCCGTACCATTTCATTCACGTATACGGAAAACGGGACAACGGCCGCGAATAATGGCTATTTTGTTCTGACTACTAATAACGGAAAGTGGACCGAGGAATCGCAATACTCTCCCGCTTTTGGTCAGGTGACGCGCCACAAAGATGGCAATAATGTGTACCAGTACACCCAGTATACCGGGTTAGGGTTGGTTGATTACACCTATACCCAATCGGGCTCGACCACCTTGCCGCGCACCTATACGCGCCATTACGAACCAGACAGCGATGCACCAAGTCACGCGGTAGTTATGTCTATCACGCGCACTGCGGGCATGCCGGATAGCAAGGTGTACACAGACCAGCTTGGACGGGAAGTTAAATCCAGTATGGCCGGCTTTGCTGCCGGTGACTGGTACTCAACGGTAACGGAATATGATGAGCGAGGACGCAAAACTTTCGTCAGCCAGCCATTTAAAAATAACGGTAACCAGTATGGCGAGCGGTTTGAGTACAATGATATTTTAGGTCGCGCTACCGAGCGCAGTGTCGACCAACCACTGAACAACGATTTGTTCGTAACTTACGATTACAACGGATTTACCACCAACATTACGGCCGGCGGATTAGTCATGAGCCGCACGCATGGACCTGGCGGGCTGCTGATGTCTACCGAAGATGCCCTCGGCGGCGTTACTCGCTATAGCTACACCAGTGCGGGTTGGCCAATCATTATTCAGGATGCAGCGAACGCTAAAATCTTTGCCACCATGGATGCGCTGGGCAATAAGCTCAAGGTGGAGGACCCGAACCAGGGTGTGACTGAATTTGAATACAACGCCTTTGGTGAACTTGCCTTGCAGAAGGATGCCAACAATGACATTGTGACGTTTGAATACGATACGTTAGGCCGTATTCTCACCCGGCGCACAACAGATAGCAGCTACACCAACTCAACGGCCACCTGGACCTGGGATACCCTTAAAAAGGGCCTGCCCACACAAGAAGTAGAGCACGGTGCTACCCGCAGTTACACCTACGACAGCTTTGCACGACCACAAACCGTCACGGTAGCCATTGATAGTTCGTCTCTCACGAAGACCCATTTCTATGATGCTTATGGACGTCCACAAGGTTTGGCCTATCCCAATGGGTTGGTTGTGAAATATGATTACAACGCCCAGGGCTATCTCACACATGAAAAGAATGCCAATAGCGGCTATGTGTATCGTCAGATTAACGCCATGGATGCCTTTGGTAACATCACAGGCGCCACGCTCACCGACAGTGTCGGGGTGAACTATACAGCGGCGTACTACCAGCAAAACGGCTCTATGATGCACGTCATTGCAAGTAAAGGCAGCCATCTCCATTACCTTGAATACAGCGATTTTGACAATTTCGGCAACCTTAAAACCGTATCTGACCATGTGAATAATACGGTCGAAACCTATGCCTACGACGACTTACATCGCTTAACCGGCAATACGGTGAAGTGGAATGGCACAACAGTGCAAAACAACACGTATCAGTACAACGCTACCGGTAACCTGTTGAAGAAATCGGACTACGCCAATACCTACCGCTACGGTGATGCAACGAAAAGCCTGGGCGGCAATGCAGGGCCAAGTGCGGTACGCCAGGTGGTTAAGCTAAACAACACAACCGTAAACTTTAGCTATGACGCAAAAGGCAACCTGCTATCGGGAGATGGCCTCACCACCCAGTACACGGTGCACAATAAGCCGCGTACGCTTTCTCGCAGCGGCAACCAATATACGTTCACGTATGGCGCAGACACCAGCCGGGTGAAACAAGTGAAATCCGAAGGCGGAGTATCCACTACCACCTACTACCTGGATAAAGACTATGAGGCCGACAGTTCAGGCCATTGGCGAGCGTACATCGGCGATGTGGCACTAATCAGCTATGATGGTGACACCAAGCATACGATTAACTTTGGACACCGGGACCGACTAGGCAGTGCTACTACCTTTACCGACCATAACGGGGCAATTACTAATCGTCGCGGCTATGACCCATTCGGTCGGCCTCGCGGCAGCACCGGCAGCACACTCACGCCATCAACACAAACAAACGGTGACCAAAGTGCAACCAGTAACTTTGATAAACGCGACAAGCGCGGGTTTACAGGGCATGAGCATGTAGATGGTGCACAAGTCATCCATATGAACGGGCGGGTGTACGATTATAACCTTGGGCGGTTTATGTCGGTAGATCCGTTTGTGCACGGTGGGTCACAGGGTATCAACCCGTACTCCTACATTATGAACAACCCGTTGGCGGGTACAGATCCGAGTGGATATGAGCCAGAAGTCGCAACAAAAGAGATGATGATTGCAGCAACGGGAAGTAACGTTAAGCACAAAGTTACGGCCACCGCTACCAAAAATGAAGATGGCTCAGCCACTGTTACCTTTACGGGGAAAAACGCCAATGCAGTTAAAAGTGCAAAAATGGCGGCAACCGATGCATTAACGAATAAAAAGTTTGATGTGAAAGATTTGGGTTCTCCACAGCAAATTTCTCAAATTGATGATGTAAAGGTGAGAAATGGAGAAAGGGATGGTGGTACCAGTGGAGGGTTGAGTAGCGACCAACTTAGTAAAATTTACTCTGATACAGCCTCAACAATTGCCAATGGTGCCGCTGCAACTTTTGGTAATTTAATACCAGATATGGTTAATGGCATAGCGGGCTGGACCGAACAGTTCCTGCATCAGGATTCGGGCTCGTTTGGAAGAATGGAGCCATGGATAGATGTAGATAACGAAGTTGCTCAAGGTGTAGCAAATGACTTTAGGAAGATTCTAGCAGTTGGCACCGCTATGGTTCCTGTCATGCGAACCAGCACAAGTGCGGGAAGTATCCAGAGGGTTAACCCCCTTAACGGAAACAAAAATTGTGTAAACTGCGTAGTGGCAACTGATGCGACTTTAGCTGGAAATTCCGCATCTGCACTCGGGGGAGGCCCATTCCCAATCAAGGTTCTTCAGAAGTATTATGGTGGCACGTTCACCTCTCCCACAAGTATCAGCCGAATCATTGCAATAATGGATAATGCAGGAAGTGGGGCAAGAGGAATTGTGTTTGGTTCGCGTGGCAATCAAGTTGGCCATGTATTTAATGTGGTAAATCAAAAGGGTACTATAAGGTTTCTGGATGGACAAACCGGTAAAGCAGCAACCCTCACAGGATATGATAGCTTTAGATTATTGAGGACAAACTGATGAAAATTAATGCTGAAAGAGCATTTAAGATATTAGGTGATGAGCTTGACAAGCTTTCCAAAGAGTCAGGGTGTGAACTAGGCGTTATTTATGAGGATACAATCCAAACGAAAGATGGCTGGATTTTCTTTTACAACTCATCAGAATTTTTGATTACAGGCGACCCTATGGATTCCCTGGCTGGAAATGGTCCTGTTTTTATTTCTAGAGAGGGTGATGTTAAAGTGCTCGACTCAGGCAGAGACTGGGAAGAGCAATTGTGAGTTAGGTTAATTTGTACTAGTGTGATTACCAAGGGATACTGACGGTATAAGTACCAAGCGATCTTGACGTAATCACACTATCAATGTTGCCGAGCTTCGGCAAGCTTTGCCAGCCGTAACGCAGTGGTATTCATGTTTTCCCTCAGCCAGATATTGCGAACGCCGCTAGCGTGTATGTCGACGTTTCTTTCAGATTTGAGCAGCCGTGACACCTTGGATTGTCCTAGATGTGGGTTAGCCAGGGAGAATTCGATGACGACTTCCTCAATGGCTCTGTCGGTACGATTTTTGTGATGAAGATCCGGCGTTTCCTGACGTTTTAACGATTCGATTCCACCTTGTTTTATCAGTTTACGATGGCGGTAAATCGTATCGCGGGAGACGCCACTAAGCCGGAATGCTTCTGCCACATTTCCAAGCCTGTCAGCCAACGCTAATACCTCAAGCTTCTTCTGGATCTCATTGTCTTCCGAGGACAATTTCTCAGGCTCAGTGACTTCTGTTACTTGTAGCTTTCGTCCGGCGAAGTAAGCTTCAAACCGCTCATATTTACCAGTACGAATTTCAATTTTCTGGTTTGCGATTGAATGCTTAAGCGGTGAGTCGATGAAGTAGAGTTTTCCCCTGTAGCTAAACGTATGGTCGTTACGGATCTTCCGGTAAACCTTAGTGACACAGATGTCATCAAGGTTGGTGTAGCGTGGTACAGGCGTATATTCGTTGTCTGATATTTTTGATTTTACAACCAGATTTTTACGCCAGAACTGGGGAATAAAGACGTGTTGGAGGTAGCTATTTGCGCCCGTCATGTCAGTAATCTTATTGAGTCGTAACTCCGGTATCAACCTGTCTTGCAAGGTATCGAAGGCGCGTTCAATCCTGCCTTTCCCCTGAGGAGAACTGGCGAAGATGATTTCAATCCCCAACTCCTCACAGGCCCGTTGCA
>NZ_JBLBUE010000240.1:0-3892 GCF_047290655.1 Alteromonas sp. AMM-1
AGTCGGGCTTGCTCACCAATGGTTTTCAGGTGCTTTCCGCCTTTCCCAATCACCATGCGCTTTTGCGTTTCACGCTCAACCAGAATCAAACCATTAATACGGTATACCCCGTTTTCAGCCAGCTTAAATTGCTCAATTTCCACTGTAGTGGAATAAGGCAACTCGTCACCGGTGAAGCGCATGAGCTTTTCGCGGATAATTTCCGCTGCCATAAAACGGCTTGAGCGATCGGTAATGTAGTCTTCCGGGAAATAAAATTCACTTTCTGGCTGACGTTTACGCACCAAATCCCTGAGCCGATCAACCTGTTTGGTTTGCTTGGCGCTCATCGGAATGATTTCGTCAAAATCGTGCTTATGTTGCAGAACCTGAAGGTGAGTAATTAAAGCATCTTCGCTGGGTACTTTATCAAGTTTGTTTACTACCAGAATACATGGCAGGCCTGACTGCTTTACTTTGGTCAGCACCATATCGTCGTCGTTGTTCCAGCGGGTACCTTCCACCACAAACAACACCAGTCCGACTTCTCCCAGTGAACTCGCTGCAGCGCGGTTCATTAATCTGTTGATGGCTCGTTTTTCTTCGCTGTGCAATCCGGGGGTATCTACATACACTGTCTGGCAATTGCCGTCGGTATCGATACCAAGGATACGGTGACGCGTAGTCTGCGGTTTACGCGAAGTAATACTCACCTTCTGGCCCAGTAGACAGTTCAGCAACGTGGACTTGCCAACATTGGGCCGCCCCACTATGGCCACCAAACCGCAGCGCGTGTTACCTTCTGGCGTATCCGGTAAATCCGGTTGTTCAAAATCAGTCATTGGTTAATGTCTCAAAGGCCAGTTTAGCGGCTTGTTGCTCAGCTTTCCTGCGACTACTTCCCACGCCCTCAAATGGCGCGTCGAGATTGGCAACCTGACAATGCACCACAAAGGTTTGCGCGTGGTCTTTACCGGTGATCTCAACCACTTCATACAGTGGCAAAGGCAGCTTGCGCGACTGCAAATATTCCTGAAGACGGGTTTTGGCATCCTTAGGGTGTTCATTGGGATCGAGCTTATTAATTCTGCTTTTCCACAAATGCAGTACCACTTCTTCGGCCTGTGCTAATCCGGCCTCCAGGTAAATTGCACCGATAATGGCTTCCATGGCATCGGCAATAATTGAACTGCGACGGTGTCCGCCGCTCTTCAGTTCGCCCGGCCCCAGATTCATAAGTTCACCCACATCAGACTCACGGGCCAGTTCGGCCAGCGTGTCGCCTTTTACAAGGGTGGAACGCATGCGGGTAAGCTTGCCTTCGGGTACTTGCGGAAATTTGTCGTAAAGTTCTTTGGCAATGATCATGCCCAGCACTGCATCGCCTAAGAACTCCAGACGTTCATTGTGCACTTTAGCGGCACTTCGGTGCGTAAGCGCTTGCTTAAGCAGGCTGTTATCTTTAAATTCGTAACCGATTTGACGGGACAGCCTGGCATATGGGTTAATCCCTAGCATTACTGAATGCCACCTACACGGCCAAAACGCACACCTGATGGGATCCAGGACGGCACCCAACTGCTGGCAGGTCGGTCAAACTCAAAGCTAATCCAAATGGCTACGGCTTTTCCTACCAGATTTTCATCGGGCACAAATCCCCAGAAGCGACTGTCACGGCTGTTGTCGCGGTTATCACCCAGCACGAAATACTGACCTTCCGGCACAATCCACTCGTTCATTTTAGTACCGGGCTGAGTAAAGAACTCACGCGGACTGGCTTCACCCGTTGGATGCTGCAAAATGTCATGAGGTACTTTGCCCAGTTGCTCCGTCATACGTCGAAGTGGCGTAAGGTGCTGCACAAATTCACCGCTGCTTACGAACTCTTGTGGCATTACCGTAAACTCTTCACATTTTTCACCGCTCACACAGGCAGGCTTGATGTAAATTTTCTTGTCGCGGTAAATTACCGTATCGCCGGGTAAACCCACTACTCGCTTAATGAAGTCTACATTAGGATCTTCTGGGTATTTAAACACCACTACATCACCGCGCTCCGGCGCACCGGTTTCAATGAATTTGTGGCGGAATACCGGATCTTTCAAACCGTAAGCGTATTTTTCTACCAGAATAAAGTCACCCACCAGCAGCGTGGGCATCATAGAACCGGATGGGATTTGAAATGGCTCGTATAAAAACGAACGCAATACCAACACAAACGCAATGACCGGGAATATTTGCTGGGCGGTATCTACCAAATAGGGAAGTTTGTCATCTGGTTGTAAAGCCGATTCGCCAAACCCAGCTACCGCATTTGAGCGATCGCGGCGTTTCGGACCGAAATACACAGCGTCCAACAGCCAAATCAAACCCGATCCCAGCGTTAGGATCACCAGCAAAATTGAAAAATAATTAGCCATTACTTAGATACCTTGAGTATTGCAAGGAAGGCATCTTGTGGCAATTCCACGTTCCCTACCTGCTTCATCCGTTTTTTACCTTCCTTCTGCTTCTGCAACAGCTTTTTCTTCCGGCTCACGTCACCACCGTAACACTTGGCGATTACGTTCTTCCGTAATTGTTTCACTGTGCTTCGCGCAATAACATGGTTACCAATCGCGGCCTGAATAGCAATGTCGAACATCTGGCGCGGAATGAGTTCGCGAAGTTTTTCAACCAGTTCACGCCCCCGATATGGTGCATTCTCTTTGTGCGTGATCACGGCTAAGGCGTCAACGCGTTCACCGTTGATAAGAATGTCCAGACGTACCATGTCTGACACCTGGAAACGCTTAAAGTTGTAATCAAGTGAGGCAAAACCGCGACTGGTCGATTTTAAGCGATCAAAGAAATCCAACACCACTTCAGCCATAGGAAGTTCGTAGGTAACTGCCACTTGTTTGCCGTGGTAGCTCATGTTGGATTGAATCCCGCGCTTCTCAATACACAGAGTAATAACGTTACCTAAAAACTCCTGCGGAACCAGAATGTTCGCTTCCACCATGGGTTCGCGCATTTCTTCAATTTCGTTCACCGCGGGTAATTTGGAAGGATTATCAACCTGAATCGTTTCGCCATTGGTTTTCAGTACTTCATAGATTACTGTTGGTGCGGTTGTAATAAGATCCAGATCGTATTCCCGCTCCAGACGCTCTTGGATAATCTCCATGTGCAACATGCCCAGGAAGCCCACCCGGAAACCAAAACCTAACGCCGCAGAACTCTCTGGTTCGTAAAACAACGACGCATCGTTCAGGCTTAGCTTTGCCAGTGCATCACGAAAATCTTCGTAGTCATCCGAGCTAACCGGGAACAATCCGGCATACACCTGCGGTTTTACCTTTTTAAAGCCTGGTAAAGGTTTGTCGGCGGGATCTTTTGCCAGTGTAATGGTATCACCTACCGGTGCACCATGAATCTCTTTAATACCGGCAATAATAAAGCCTACCTCACCCGCTTTCAGCACTTTGCGCTCAACGGCCTTGGGGGTAAATACACCCAGGTTATCAACCTGATGCACCTGACCATTAGACATGATTTTAATTTTGTCTTTTACGCTTAACTGCCCGTGTACAATGCGTACCAGAGATACTACGCCCTGATAGTTGTCAAACCATGAGTCGACAATAAGAGCCTGTAGCGGTGCGTCCAAATCCCCTTCCGGTGGCGGGATTTGCTTTACAATTACTTCCAGTACGTCTTCGATACCTACGCCTGTTTTCGCTGAGCAGCGAACGGCATCCACCGCATCAATACCCACGATGTCTTCGATTTCTTCAGCAACGCGTTCTGGTTCAGCCTGTGGCAAGTCAATCTTATTCAGAACCGGAACCACTTCCATGTTCATTTCGATGGCGGTATAACAGTTCGCTACAGTTTGAGCCTCCACGCCCTGACCCGCATCCACCACCAG
>NZ_JBLBUE010000241.1:0-3882 GCF_047290655.1 Alteromonas sp. AMM-1
ATATCTTCTGCCCTCGGTCAACTGCTGATAATTCATGGTAGTACTGCTTGTTTCTTTGACGAGAAGAGCGTACCACTTTTAGCAGTTGGCCTCCTCTTCTACACCTTTCCATGAATGTCGCACTTATTATCTGAAATCGGGATTCATCTAGACCTTGTTCATCACTGACAGTACTGAAATCGATATCACGCTCTTTGATGAAACTACGCTCCATACAAAACTCGAAGAAAGCCTTTAACGCTGAAGAATGTATTGAAATTGTATTTCTGCTCAATTTTTTTTGAATGAACAGCACTCCATACAAGTACTTTTGCATTACTTCACTGTTTACATCGGACAGTTCAATTTCATAGAGACGTAAATGATTTAAAAATTGCTTAATCTGATTAGCGTGAGCTTTGCAGGTATTATCTGTTGCATGATTGATACATTTTACATGCCAAAGGTAAAAGCAGGCAGGAGCAAATGGTGTGCCGTCTTTCTCTAGGAGACATTCAATATTTTTTGGTATTGAGGCATGTTTATAATCTTTTAGTAGGTAACGTTGAAGCAAAATATTCCAAGCATAAGCTAAATAGAGAAGTTTGATATGCTTTAGAAAATATCAGTACTTTATCTATATGTCTATAATACGCCATAAGTGGCTTTGTATGGGTCGAGGACGCGAAAGTACAGCACGCCATCTACATGCAGTGAAATGTTGTCTTTGGTAATAGCACTTTGTTCAGGCACGTCTACGGCCTGTTCTTTTAACGAGCGGTCGGCGGCAACGCGGTCGATAAACGGAAAAATAAAGTTTAAACCTGCTTCTTTGGTGGATTGGTATTTACCGAATCGCTCAATGACGAAGGCGCGGTTTTGCGGTACAAATTTGATGGAGATTTTGAGTACAATCACCACCAGCACCAGTAAAAATAACTGGGGAGTTACTAAAAAATCGAGTAATACTTCCATGCTCAACATCCTCTTAATTGTAATTGCCCTGGAACAGGGCAGGCAGTTGAAGCATATACGATATTGATTGATATAAACAATCTCTACTGCACTTAAAGCGCGTTTACGCTGGAAAGCGGTGGCATTGTTAAAGGGTTACTCCTCTTCTTTAACCTGCAATAGATCCCATTTGTTACCATATAAGTCTTCGAATATGGCTACCGTGCCGTATGCTTCATCGCGCGGGGTTTCGATAAAGGTAACGCCCTTGCTTTGCATGCTTTTATAGTCCCGCCAGAAATCATCGGTTTGCATGACGAACAACACCTGATCGCCAGCTTGTTTTCCCACCACGATTTCATCCAGTTGGCTGTGCGCCAGGTTCAGCATGATGCCGGTATTGGACAGACCCGGCGGATGCAATAGTACCCACCGAATACCGCTGTCGTGGGCTTCATTGGCCAGTAAGTCAAAGTTTAGCTTTTCAGTGAAAAACGCAATGGCTTCATCGTAATCACGTACCAGAAGGCCAACTGCATTGATACTCTGTCTTCTTTCGGCCATGTTAGGTCACTCCTGAAATTTGCACGACGTGTTGGCTAACGTTTTGACTAACATAACGAATTACCTAGAGCTGGAAAAGTATGAAAAGTACATTTCCTGGGATATAGCCTGCTTTTGACAGCTTTTTTCAGCTTTTTTCATATTGCGGTTGTGTTTAACACACAGTTCACATTATCATTTGTACTATAATAGTAATTAAAGGTGAGTGACGTATGTCTACATTTCAACGCTCTGCCAATGCCATCCGCATGCTGGCAGTAGATGCAATTCAAAAAGCACAATCAGGCCACCCTGGTGCGCCCATGGGCATGGCCGATATTGCCACTGTGTTGTGGCAACAGTTTTATCAGCACAATCCCGCCAATCCAAAGTGGGCAAACCGCGATCGTTTTGTACTGTCGAACGGCCATGCCTCCATGTTGCAATATGCACTGTTGCATTTGAGTGGGTACAACTTGCCAATCGACGAATTAAAACAGTTTCGTCAGTTGCATTCGAAAACGCCGGGCCACCCTGAATATGGTTATACCGAAGGCGTAGAAACCACAACAGGGCCTCTGGGCGCGGGTATTGCGAATGCAGTGGGCATGGCGATAGCCGAGAAAACGCTGGCGGGGCAGTTTAACCGCGAAGGCTTTCCGTTGGTCGATCATTATACCTACTGCTTCCTGGGCGATGGCTGCTTAATGGAAGGGATTTCTCACGAGGCATGCTCGCTGGCGGGAACGCTGGGCTTGGGCAAGTTGGTGGCGTTTTGGGACGACAACGGTATCTCTATCGACGGGCACGTTGAAGGTTGGTTTACCGATAATACCCCGGCGCGCTTTGAGGCTTATGGCTGGCATGTGATTAAAGATATTGACGGACATGATGAAGTGGCGCTGAAAGCCGCCATTGAAGTGGCTCAGTCGGTTACTGATAAACCCACCCTGATTTGCTGTAAAACTGTGATTGGTTTTGGCTCGCCCAATAAATCGGGTAGTCACGATTGCCATGGCTCTCCACTGGGGGATGCTGAGGTGGCAGAAGTGCGTAAGCAGTTGGATTGGCCCTATGCGCCATTCGAAGTACCACAAGATGTTTACGCTCAGTGGGATGCAAACGAAAAAGGCAGTCAGGCTGAAGCGCAGTGGAATAAGCTGTTTAAAGAATACGCGGCGGCGTACCCTGAACTGGCTAAGTCTTTCAAGCGTCGGGTAATCGACCAGGCGTTGCCAGCAGATTTCAACGAAAAAGCCGATGCATTTGTGCGAAAGTGTCAGGCCGATATGCAGGACATGGCCACTCGCAAAGCATCGCAAAATGCGATTGGTTTCTTTGCCAATCAGCTACCGGAAATCATGGGTGGCTCAGCGGATTTGGCGGGATCTAACCTGACACTTTGGCCACAGGCGAAAGGTCTTCAGGACGATGCAGCTGGTAACTATGTATTCTACGGCGTTCGTGAATTCGGCATGAGTGCCATTATGAATGGCATTGCCTTACACGGCGGGTTTATCCCCTTTGGCGCGACCTTCCTGATGTTCATGGAATACGCGCGCAACGCGGTGCGTATGGCAGCGTTAATGAAAGCAAAATCCATTTTTGTATACACCCACGACTCTATTGGTCAGGGCGAAGATGGCCCAACGCACCAGCCGATCGAGCAACTGGCTAACTTACGTTTAACGCCAAATCTGACTACCTGGCGTCCGTGTGACACAGTTGAGTCGGCTGAAGCCTGGCGTCAGGCACTGCTGAAGAAAGAGGGCCCAAGCGCTTTAGTCTTTACGCGTCAGGGTACCAAGACGCAGGCACGCAGTGAGAGTCAATTGGCTGATGTGGCAAAAGGCGGCTATGTACTGAAAGATTGTGTGGGCCAAGCCGATGTCGTGTTGATTGCGACGGGTTCTGAAGTTCAATTAGCCGTTGATGCGGCAACCGCTCTGGGCGAGCAGGGTGTGGGTGTGCGCGTAGTGTCTATGCCAAGTACAGAGCAATTCGACGCGCAGTCTAAAGCGTATAAGCAAAGCGTACTGCCTTCAGGTATTGCCAGACTGGCCATCGAAGCGGCACATACCGACTTCTGGTATAAGTATGTGGGATTAGACGGCGACGTAGTTGGCATGCAAACCTTTGGCGAATCAGCCCCGGGCGGTGCGCTACTGAAACACTTTGGCTTCACAGTAGACAACGTGGTTGCCAGAGCCAAGGCATTGCTGGGTTAATCAATCCTACTCATAAAAAGCCCCGACACGTATAAAACGTCCGGGGCTTTGTTATTAGGGCGTGTTGATCTTTGCTGTATTAATTTTGTTCGTTCTAGGTGTTCAGCGATCGCGGCGCATGTTCGCAGGTGCAGTGGTTCTGCATCAAGAGCATGCAACAAAGAGCGGTGGACACCTA
>NZ_JBLBUE010000242.1:0-3854 GCF_047290655.1 Alteromonas sp. AMM-1
AAAAGAGAAATTATTCAGGCCCGCTTTTCTGGAAACCGATTTTAACCGGCTAAAACAGCAGGTAATCGATGGAATTAATTCGCAGGCAACCAATCCTTCAGCGCTGGCGGAGCGCGCAACATCGCTGGTGTTGTGGGGCAAGGAAAACCGCATCAGTTTGTCGCAAACAGGTACTGCTGACACCATTAGCAATATTACCCTGGAAGATGTGAAAACGTTTTATTCAACTTACTATGTACCAGCCAAAAGCACGCTGGTAATGGTGGGGGATGTTTCGCAGGAAAAACTGATCAGTCGGCTTGGCTTTTTAGCCGATTGGCAAGGACCTGACTACACCATTCCCGGTTACGGCAGTTTTCCTGAGTATCAGTCTAACCATATCTACCTGGTTGATGTACCAGGAGCCACGCAAAGTACGGTTCGAATGGTCTCCCGTTCGCTACCTTATGATGCAACTGGAGATTATTTTCACGCTCAACTGATGAACTTTCCATTGGGTGATGACTTTAATAGTCGTATTAACCAGAATTTGCGAGAAGATAAAGGCTATACCTATGGGGCTTATTCGTCATTTAATGGCGGTAAATCGCTGGGCTGGTTCGAGGCGGGTGCCGAGCTGAAGCAGCAGTACACTCAGGCCGGGATTCAGGAATTAATGAAGGAAATTAATCAGTACAAACAACAGGGGATCACCGAGGCCGAACTGTCGTTTATGCAAAATGCCTTTACCCTGAGTGAAGCACTGGAATACGAAACCCCGATGGACAAAGCCGCCTTTCTTCGGCGTTTGGTCGCCTATGATCTGCCCAGTAATTACAAACAAACGCAGAAGTCGATTATTCTGAATATTGCTAAACCGGAATTAGATAATATTGCAGGGCGTTTGCTTAATACCAATGACCTGCAAATTATCATTGTGGGTGACAAGCAAGTACTCAAACCGCAGTTAGACGCACTGGCTATGCCGGTTCATGAAGTGTCATTTGTCGGTGGATAACCATTTAAATTCAGATAATCAGGCATTAACACCAGCCATTTATTTGATAAGATACGGTCAGAATTAACCACTCCGCAGCAGGTGCGCTGCGGAGGTTTACCTGGATACTGACATTGCTTCCACTGACTTCAGATTTTACCTACGATATAGGCGCGTTAAGTGATCCCTCTGCCGTACACAGTTTTAACGGCATCAGACGCGGCGTAGAACGAGAATGTCTCAGAATTAACCCAGAGGGCACGCTTGCCCAAACGCCACACCCGCAGACTTTAGGGGCGGCACTTACCCACGACAGCATTACCACTGATTTCTCTGAATCACTGCTGGAGTTTATTACCCCTCCGGAAACTGACGCAGACAAAACCCTGGCGCAACTGGCCGATGTACACAAATTTACGCTTCAGCAATTAGGTGAAGAACGCGTATGGCCACTGAGCATGCCGTGCTTTATTAAAAATGAAGCGGAAATACCGATCGCGTATTATGGTGAATCGAACACTGGCAAAATGAAAAAAGCCTATCGTATAGGATTGCGCAATCGCTACGGTAGCATGATGCAGGCTATTGCCGGTGTGCATTTTAATTTTTCAGTGTCGGATAGCCTTTGGAAGCTGCTTGCGTCGCAGCAGAAGGCGCAGCCCACTCAGGATTGGATCTCGGCGCAGTATTTCAAACTAATTCGAAACTATCGCAGAACCTGCTGGCTGATCCCCTATTTGTTTGGGGCATCGCCCGCACTGTGCCGGTCTTTTGTTGCCGGTCGTGAACATGGTTTGGATTTCAAGCAATTAGGTAAAGGTACTTATTATCTGCCTTATGCCACGTCTCTGCGGATGAGCGGATTGGGGTACACCAGTACAGAACAGTCTTCACTGCGAATTTGTTACAACTCGCTGGATAATTACGTCCGGTTATTACGCCAGGCAATGTACCAGCCTTCAGTGCGTTACGCGGGTTTTGCCGCCGGTGAAGGTGGAAACTACCAGCAATTGAGCAAAAACGTGCTGCAAATCGAAAACGAATTCTATTCTCCCATTCGTCCAAAGCAGCCAACCAATACCATGGAAAAACCTACCGATGCACTGGCAACCCGCGGAGTAAAGTACATTGAGGTTAGGGCATTAGATGTTAACCCATTCAGTCCAACAGGTATTGCGCGCGAACAGATTGATTTCCTGGATGTATTTTTGATTAGTTGTTTGCTGATGGACAGCCCAGAGTTCACTGCTGAGCGTTACAAAGAAACCGAAGTAAACCTGAATCGCATTGTACTGGAAGGGCGCAAGCCAGGACTTACATTGTTAAATAACGATCAGGAAGTGAGCATGCAGAGCTGGGCTGAGCAATTATTTGCTAAATTTGGCACCGTAGCCCAGTTGTTAGATAAAGCTTACAACAGCAATTGCTATAGTCTGGCTATCGAGCGGGAATGGCAAAAAATCACCGACCCGGATAAAACTTTTTCAGGCCGTTGGTTAAATAAACTGCTCGCCGAGGGTGACAACGCCGTAGTGGGTCGCACTTTGGCCGATACATATCGCAACGAAATTAAGGCGTTCGATTATACTTATAAGTCGGAAGCTGACTTTGTTGAAGAGGCGGCTCAATCTCTGATTGCACAAAAAGACATTGAGGCCGCGGATACCGTGTCTTTTGATACGTTTATACAGGAGTATTTTGCCCGTCCGCCACAAAATTAGGGCAAAAAAATGCCTGACGCGGGTCAGGCATAAAGAATTCGTTCCAGGGAAACACACATTCGGAACACTAGGTTGGACAATGTATGTACAAAAAGTTCAAACAATTTTGTATTTTTTTTTCAGGTTGGGTGGTTTTTATTCCGCTGATATTGGTGGGATGTGCCACAACACCACCGAAAGACACCAGCAACCTGTGTGAAATATTCTACGAAAAGGAAGATTGGTACGATGCCGCATCGGATATGCGTGACAAATGGGGAGTGCCCATTCACGTGCCCATGGCGATGATGTATCAGGAAAGTTCATTTCGCCACGACGCCTTGCCGCCACGGGATTATATCCTGTTTGGTTTAATTCCCTGGGGCAGGGTTAGTTCTGCCTATGGCTATTCGCAAGCTAAAACCCCCACCTGGAGCGATTATATTCGCGAAACGGGCAACAGCGGTGCCAATCGCGACGATTTTGACGATGCCATGGATTTTATGGGCTGGTTTATCAGTAAAACACACACCGTGAACGGTATCTCGAAGTGGGATGCCTATGCCCAGTACCTTAACTACCACGAGGGGTGGGGCGGTTATCGTAAAAAAACGTACAACAACAAAGCCTGGTTAAAACAAGTGGCTAATCGCGTTAAAGAGCGCTCATTGCGTTATGCCGGTCAATTAAAAGGCTGCGAGGACGATTTACAAAAAGGCTGGTTCTGGAAATTGTTTGATTAGTTATAAACGACAAGAAAAATCGGGCAGGCAAAATGCCTGCCCAGAAAAGTGGGTATCTGCCCAAGACCGTCAATCATCAGATACCCAACAGGCATATCTACCGTAATCTAAATGATAATTATTATCAAGTAGTCATTGGGTTTTTCTTTTATTTTTTTCATATCTCTTTATTTGGCTCCGGAGTGGGCCAGTTTTCGGCGCTGCCATCACTGAATTTTTGGCAATTAAACAGGCTGTCTTTATCGTCAAGTAATGTTGGTACAGCGGTTTTTTAAGGAATAAGTTCCAACGTTTGATCTACATCATACTGCGGTGCGCGCGGGCTTTTAGGGATTGATTTAGATCAGCATTTTTTATGTCTGAAAGAGGCACACTTTAGCCATAGAAATTGCAAAAAAAGGTGAACGTTATGTGGAGTATGTTATTAAAAGATCC
>NZ_JBLBUE010000243.1:0-3713 GCF_047290655.1 Alteromonas sp. AMM-1
CAACCTGGAATGAGGCACGCCGGAGCGGTTGGCAAAGTCTTGTTGCCAGCTAATCGAACACAGGCCAATAAACCCGGCAACCGAGTCCATTACCCGCTGATTATCCTTGGCGTAATCACGGTAACTCACCACCATCAGGCGATCGCCCAACAACTGTCGGGCGTACTGTGTTGCCTCAACAAACCGACTGGATTGCAAATTGCGCCAGATAGGCAAATAGCGATCGCGAGCCCCTGCCAACTCCTGCTCGACTGCCTCCCTGAACGACAAGCTTTCCCGGGCGTCGCGAACCAGATGCGCATACGCAGAAAATGCGCGCTCAATTGGGTCGCGCAGCATTATGATGTACTTTGCAGAGGGAAATTGTGCGTTGATATGTTGCAGCACCCCAGGATGTTCAATTGACATGGCAGACCCGTCGATTGACAGCTTTCCAGGCTCATACAGCGATTGATACTGCGATTCGTCGGTAACAAACATCTGACTCACCGTGTCGTTGTCGGCGGGGCCGGCAAAGTGGTTGCCCATCACCTTGGAAAAATGAAAGTGGGGCTCTTTGTGTTTGGTTTTCGACACATCAGGATGTTGCATCAACTGGTTGTACAAACTGGTTGTTGCACATTTGGTAAAGCCCAAAATAAATACGTCTGGCACAGACACCTCCTGTTTTACTCACAAATAGCTGAGCGCGTAATTTGAACGCCAACAACGAACCTGTTCCCGCTGTTGCACAAGGGTCAGTGCCAGAACTGTACCAACGCGGTACGGAGTGTATGCGTGCCAATCAGGCTGCGGCCTGCAGGCTGATTGGGCTAATTGCCTGAAATCACGTCTTTTTGCAGAGCCATTTGCAATATGCGAATACCGCTGCAAAACCCATGAAATATCCGCAATTCTCTTTGCAAAATAAGAATGCGCCTGTGAGCACAACATTTTCTATAAAAACGTCTATAAAAAATTAATTCAGCTAATTCATACATATACAACATTAACACGCCGTATTTCAGGCTAATTTATCAGGCCGGTTTACTTCTTGCTGAATACATTCCATCTGAGGTGTTTTTTTGAAGCCATGTACCGTGCTTCGAGGATGGAAAAAGATGAGCTGGAAAACCCGGACCCGAATCGTATTTTCACTACTGCTGGTAGCCATGCTGTCTGGTTGCTTTGCTACAGAGAACCTGGTTCACGTTCCAAGACACGACAACATGACCAGTGTCGATGACTACGACTTGCGTCTTTATCGTCAGTCACAGCACATCTTCAATCCCATGCCAATTGATGCACGAGTCATGCAATTGCGTTTACAACCCCGGGTTGAACATCTGGTATTTCTGGTGGATCAAAGCGCATCGTTGAACGACTCAGCTCAAGGTCTGGATACCCGCTTTTACGCCAAGGAAGTAGTACGTCGTTTTGTTAAAACCATGCCTACCCAGCCGATAAGCAGCACCATTGTGACTTATAACAATGAACCTGCATTACAGCTTTATGCGCCACTCGACGCAAGATTGACCATTGCCACGCGCTTCCCCAATGAACTTGAGTTCTTGTTATCAGGTCACCGTACAGCGCAACATATTCAGGTGAAATCACTGTCGGTTGCCATTGATTTTGTGTCTGAGCTGGTTGGCAATCTGCCCGGACCGTCCGCTGTGGTGCTGGTTACTGAATGGGCGCAAATCGACGAATCTGTTGAACTGGCTGTCATGCGTATGCGTCAGCGTACCACCTTTGGACGCAATGCCCATGTGGTAGTGCCAGAGGCCAGTGCAATTGCCTGGCCACAAAGTCATTCAGGCTTGTGCTTTTACACTGTGGGTGTAGGCAACCGTCTGTCACGCAGCCGCCTGGAAAATGCTGACAGCTGTGGCTTCTCATCCGCGGTAGATAAAGTTGCTCAACCCAGCAACATGGCAAACTTTGTGGAATCTGTGCTGTTCAGAGGCCCGGCCGACGAAGACAACGACGGCATATATGACTACCAGGACCTGTGTCCTGCTACGCCTGCTCACAAGATTGTTGATTACAGCGGCTGCCCGCGTTTTCAGTAAACCGCTCCTGGAGATTTTCATCATGAAACAATTAAACAAGTGGATTTTAGCCCTGGTGGGTGCGGTTACAGTAAGCGGCGTGAGCCATGCACAGGTAGAGCGCGTGATGGTACCCACTCTGGAAGAACAACAACGCCGTGAGGCCTTGTTAACCGCACAATCTGCCGATTCATCACAAGATACCACCCGCTATCAGGTAATTGTACAAGACAGCAACATGCAACAAACCACCACGCCCAGTCAGTTGGAACAGAACGTAACGGAATCGCTGCGCCCGGTTACTCTGGAAGAGGAAATCCAGCAGCAGCGCGTACAAGACAAACTGGAACTGTTCGGCTACGACATGTTTTCAGGCGTGTCATCTACCTTTGCGCCTGTGTCTGATATGCCTGTGCCTTATGACTACGTTATCGGCCCCGGCGACACCTTCACCATTCAGGCTTTTGCCGCAACCAACGTACAATACGATCTTACCGTTACTCGCGAAGGTCTGCTGTTAATTCCCGATGCGGGAGCCGTGACCGTTAGCGGGCTAACCTTTGAAGAAGCCAAAAAAGTCATTTCCGAAGCCATTGAAATAAAGCGCATTGGTATTAAAACCATCGTCACGCTGTCGGAGTTTCGTTCTATTCACATTATGTTGGTAGGTGAAGTGACTAAGCCAGGCAGCTATTCTGTTAGCGGATTTTCTACCCTTATCAACGCGTTAGTTTCCAGTGGTGGCATTAAACGCACTGGCTCTCTGCGCAACATTCAGGTAAAGCGCAACGGCCAGGTAGTCACTACGTTTGACTTGTATGCCTTACTGCTAAAAGGTGACGACAGCGCCAATATTTACCTTCGCCAGGGTGACCTGATTTTTGTGCCTCCGGTGGGCCCAACCGTAGGTATTGCTGGCGAGATCCTGCGCCCGGCTATTTACGAAGTGTCCAAAGAAAAGAACGTAAAAGCGATACTGGAACTGGCCGGAGGGTTACTGCCTACAGCCAACGCCAAAACCGCGCAAATCGAGCGTATCTCCAATGGCGGCATGTACACCTTGATGCAAGCCAATCTGAAAAATAACGGCAATGATGTCGCCATAAACAACGGCGATCTTATCCGTATTTTCCCGGTTCTGGATAAAATGGACGACGTTGTGTTGCTGTCGGGTCATGTGCTCACACCGGGCGGATTTCAATGGTTTGATGGCATGAAAGTCACCGATCTGATTCAGTCTAAAAGTATTCTGCGTCAGGGGGCGGAATTTGATGCAGCAATGATCCAGCGCGAGAACCGCGAAGACAAACGTACCGAAGTCATTTACTTCAACCTGTGGAATGCCATTGCCGACAAATATTCCGCAGACAATTTAACGCTACAACCCCGCGATCAACTGATCATTTTTGATACCCATTCTCCTCGTGCTGGTCAGCTCACTAAAGTGGTGAACAAACTGGAAAACGAAGCCACTGCCGACAATCCTATTAAAGTGGTGGACTTTAAGGGTGCAATCCCTCATGCGGGAACTTACCCGCTGCACATGGGCGCTCGATTACTGGATATGGTGAAGTATGCCGGTGGTTTAGATGCAGGCGTTGATCTTAACTATGCCCTGCTGGCCAGAACCGATTTGGTGACCGACCGTTTGTATTTCATTCGGATATCGCTGAATGAAGC
>NZ_JBLBUE010000244.1:0-3711 GCF_047290655.1 Alteromonas sp. AMM-1
AGGATAATGTAAAACAACACCAGAGCCGTTTGTCTGCGGAACAGAATGCGTTGCAGCAGCGAGAGCATCAGGTTCAGTGGCTTAAAGAGCAGCAACAACAGCAGCAACAGAAGCGCCAGCGCTTGTATGATGAACTGGCACGCCAGAAGGATCAGTTTGAAGAGGAAGCTATCGAACTGGCCATGTTGAATGAAAGTTTAGAAGCACTTGAAGAGCAACTGGCAGAACAAGCCGCTGCACAGGAGCAACTTGACGCTACCCGGCAATCATTGCAACAAATGGTGGCCAGTCAACGTGCGCAGTATGAACAATATACCCGTGCCTTGCATGAGCAGGCACTCCAATTACAGGATCTGCGCAATAAACTGCAAAGTGCCGCTGCCCAACAGCAACAGCTTGAAAGCCAGGTGCAAGATGCGAATCAACGAAAAGACGCATTGGAACGCGAACTGATCGCCCTTTCCAGTCCCGAGAATGAACAAAAGGCGCAATTGCAGGCTTATCTGAATGATAAAGAACACCTGGAAGAGCAGAAAAGCGAGCAACAACATGCCCTGGAGCATGCTGAATCCATGCTGGCAGAAGCCATGCAGGGCCAGCAGGGACAAATGGCGACCATTGCCAAGCGAAAGCAGGAACTCGATAGCCTGAAAATTGAAGCCGAAGGCGTGAGAGTAAGAGGAGCGGCGATCCTTGAGCAGCTTAACGAACTGAATGTAACACTTAAGAACGTGCTGGAATCTTTACCTGCAGAAGCGCAGGAGAAACCCACTCAAACGGAGCTGGAACAAACCAGTGCTGCTATCAGTCGTCTTGGTGCGGTAAATCTGGCAGCAGTAGAGGAGTATGATATTCAGGCCGAGCGCAAAACCCATCTGGACACGCAGTTTACCGACCTAACCGATGCATTGGATACGCTGCAAAACGCGATCAGGAAAATTGACCGCGAAACCCGTACTCGCTTCAGCCATACGTTCGAACAGGTCAACGAGGATCTGAAGCAATTGTTCCCCAAAGTTTTCGGTGGCGGCTCTGCTTATTTAGCATTAACCGATGATGACCTGCTCGAAACCAGGGTAACCATAATGGCCCGACCGCACGGAAAGAAAAAGAGTACAATTCATTTGCTTAGCGGTGGAGAAAAAGCGTTAACCGCTTTATCATTGGTGTTTGCAATTTTCAGATTAAATCCGGCGCCGTTTTGCCTGCTCGATGAAGTAGACGCGCCACTGGATGATGCAAACGTGGGGCGCTTTTGTAAGCTGGTGTCGGAAATGTCGAAATCAGTACAATTTATTTATATTACCCATAATAAGATCGCAATGGAGATGGCCAGTCATTTAACCGGCGTAACCATGGCAGAACCAGGCGTTTCCCGTATGGTTGCTGTGGACGTCGAAGAGGCCGTTTCATTGGTAGAAGCATAATTTCACAGGGCATAGAAATCGATGGAAGATGAATTACGTTGGTCACTGCTACTGCTGGGTGGTTTTTTTATCATCGGCGTACTGGCACATGGCTTATGGAATATTCGCAAAAACAACAAGGCCAAGAAGCCCCCGCGTATTGAGCCTCAGGACTGGCAGGTTGATGAATCTGACGACGACGCCGATTCTTCAGAAAAGTTCGACGAATACGGTATTGGATCTGTGCGCGTCGTGAGTGGTGAAAAGCCCTCATCTCAAGCACCCTCGGTTCACGCCTCCGAAGACGAGGACAGTGTTTTGCTCGAACCTGATGGGGCTGACGACGATACAGGGAACCAGTCTGAGTCTCCCGAAAAGACGCGAACTGTTGTAGCTCAGGAGCCACCTGTTGCACCAAAGGTTGAAAAAATTTACGCGTCAGTAGTGTCAAATCCAAAGCCTCAATTTGGCACCAAGGAAGCTACAGCAGACAATATTGATGTGATGCCAGCACCGCCTTCATTTTTACTGAAAGGCGAGCAGGCCGCTGCGAAGCCAAAAGCACAACCTGAATCAGACGACAAGAGTGAACCGGCAATCGATTTCTCGCTTGATGCGCCGCTTGGTCCGGACGCACGTCAGCAAAGAACAGCTGCTCAGGATGATAAAGTTGAAATAGCTGTGGAATCTGCGTCAGTTGAAAAAAATACGCTGCGTAAAAAAGCCAAACCGACCGTTCGCCGTCGTCAGGAACCCAATTTTGGTGATGATGAGCAAATGCAGATAAATTTTGATGATGCACAAAAGTCAGCGCAATCTCACTCTGCCAAAGCAAGTCCCGGTAATGCGAATGTCGACCAGGAAGTATTGATTCTCAACGTACGCGCGCCAGAAGATGCGCCCATCAGTGGTGCGGCGTTATTGCCTATGTTACTTACGCTGGGTTTTAAATTTGGTGATCAGGATATTTTTCATCGTCACGTTAATTCTAACGGCAAGGGCCCGGTGTTGTTCAGTTTAGCAAATATGTTTAAGCCAGGTAACTTTGACATTGATAACCTGGAAAATTTCACTACGCGCGGTGTGTCGTTGTTCATGTTATTACCTATTGAGGGTGACCCTCATCAGGTGTTCAACATGATGCACAATGCTGCACGTAAAATTGCTGATGAGTTTAATGCTCAGGTGCTGGATGGGCGCCGCAGCGTATTAACCAAGCAAGGCCTTCAGCAATATGTAGAAAAAATCCGGGATTTTGAACGCAAACGGATGATTGCCAGACACTAATTTTGCCAGGGCTGGTAACGCCAGCCCGTCTAACCTTCTTTCGCACGCTGCCAGCGTGTTTTATGAGACAGCTTCATGAATACACAATCCATTAACGCGCAATTAGAAGCGTTGCGCGACACTATTAACGAATACAACTACCAGTACTATGTGCTGGATAATCCCACCGTGCCAGACAGTGAATACGATCGCTTGTTCCAGTCGTTAAAAGCACTGGAAGCCCAACATCCTGAACTCATTAGTGACGATTCTCCTACACAAAAGGTAGGCGGGCAGCCCTTGGGATCCTTTGAGCAGGTAACCCATGAAGTACCGATGTTGTCGCTTGATAACGCCTTTAGCGAAGACGAACTCAATGCATTTGAAAAGCGCATCAAAGACCGGTTAAAGGATACGGCAGCGCTACCTTTCAGTTGTGAGCCCAAACTAGATGGACTGGCCGTGTCTATTTTGTATGAAAATGGCCAACTGGTAAGAGCCGCTACCCGGGGGGATGGTCAGGTTGGTGAGAACATTACTGCGAATGTACGCACCATCAGCAATGTGCCACTCAAATTAAGGGGGACACAGTTTCCAGAGCGGCTTGAAGTGCGTGGTGAAGTGTTCATGCCTAAAACCGGCTTTGAAAAATTAAACAACAGTCAACGCGAAGCGGGTTTAAAGGTGTTTGCCAATCCGCGTAATGCGGCAGCGGGGAGTTTACGTCAGCTCGATTCACGCATAACAGCTAAACGGCCACTGATGTTTTATACTTATTCACTTGGCGTGGTCGCGCCTGATTCTTTTGCGTTACCCGTTTCGCATTCTGCTCGTTTACGGCAATTGGCAGACTGGGGACTACCACTGTGTCCTGAAGTGGATACCGCGACAGGTGCAACCGGCTGTTTGGCTTACTATGAGCGAATTTTAGCACGGCGTGAAGCACTGCCTTATGATATTGATGGGGTGGTATTTAAAGTGGATACCATTGCGATTCAGGAACAATTGGGCTTTGTAGCCCGGGCGCCGCGCTGGGCGA
>NZ_JBLBUE010000245.1:0-3675 GCF_047290655.1 Alteromonas sp. AMM-1
ATTAAAGTACCGCCAGTAAAATCCACGCCATATTGCAATCCCGGATAGACAAACAATGCAACTGAACCCAATGACAAGATGGCAGAGGTAGCGAGCCCAATTACCCGCCCTCTCAGGAAATTAAACTGCGTTAAGCGAGTGTGGCGCAACCAGTTTCCACCAGAAAACGATAATATCTCCCTTTCCCGCTTGCGCATTGCCAGCAACATCATTTGTTTGGTTACGGCTACTGCAGTGAACATAGACGTAAATATCCCAATACCAATTGTCACAGCGAAACCTTTAACCGGCCCACTGCCAAACATAAACAACAAGCTCACCGCAATCAATGTGGTAAAACTGGAATCGAGAATTGTTGCATAGGCCTTGTCAAAACCGGCGGGAATGGCCATACCAGCAACCTTGCCTTTAGCCGATTCCTCTTTGATACGTTCGTTAATGAGTATGTTGGCATCTACCGCCATACCAATAGTTAATATGATCCCCGCAATACCGGGAAGCGTTAGCGTAGCGCCAAACGCGCTGAGTAAACCAATGATAAGACCAATGTTTATAACCAGACTGGTACAAGCTATCAGACCCCAACGGCGGTACAATGCAATCATGAATGCAAACACCAGCGCTGCACCAATAAGTCCGGTGGAAATACCCATTTCGATGGCATCTGAGCCTAGGTCCGGCCCAACGGTGCGTTCTTCGAGTACGTTTAATGGTACAGGCAGTGCGCCAGCACGTAACAACAACGCCAGATCTTTGGCTTCAGCAGGTGTAAAGCTACCGCTGATTTCACCCGCACCGCCGGCAATGACCGAACGGATCACAGGAGCAGTCAGTACTTTACTGTCGAGTACGATAGCCAGCGGCGTACCAATGTGGCTTTTTGTCATATCGGCAAATATACGGCTACCGGTGTTGTCCAGTTTAAATGTCACCACAGGTTCGTTGGTATTGGGATCAAAACCTAGCTGTGCATCTTTAATGTGCTCTCCGTCCATTGCGGCTTGTTTTTGCACCCGATAGTGCTGTGTGCCTTGCGCATCTGGCAATAACACCGTATTTCCAGACGAAGCATTATCGACTACCCAGTGAAAACGCATTTGTGCTGTGGTACCTAATAACTCCCGAATTCTGGAAGGATCAGATACGCCTGGCATTTGCACAAGCACACCATCATTGCCCTGACGAGTAATACTGGGCTCCACCAGGCCAGATTCATTTAAGCGGCGACGCACCACTTCCAGACTCTGCTCAATGGCCTCACTTGCCAGTGTGGTTTTGTACTCTTCGGTAATGGTAAGTGTGAGCAGCTTGTTGTCGTTATCTATTGAAAACTGCTTAATTCCGTTGTTGCCTCTTACCAAACCAGCGGCAATGTTTTTTGCACGGCTAGCATCACTTTCCGGCCCTGTAAGCGTTAAGGAAATTACGCCGTTGTTTATAGGTTGAGACTGATACCGAATGCCTTGTTCACGCAACTCGCGTGACAACGCTTCTTTGGTATCCTGCAGTGTTTTCTCTATCAGCGGCTTGGTATCAGCGCCTAACAATAAGTGCGAGCCACCCTGTAAATCCAGGCCTAGTGATAATTGATTCGATGCCAACCATTGGGGTAAACGCTGTAACGTATTGGCAGGTAAAATGTTTGGCATTGCACTTAGCAAGCCAATGAGGATCACGAGTACGTACAGCACGCCCCGTGAGTGAGAAACTTTCATGGGAAATCCTTGTAAATCAAACAAATTGGCGTTGGCTTAGCCAACGAAGTTACATCATTGTTTTGATTATCGGATTGGAGGTGCCCGGGTTAAAGGCAATAAAAATGCGGCATTAGCAAAATGCAGTGTTTGTTGCCACAAACTTGAAACGATACCCGATATATACCAGTTCGAGGATAGCTTGCTACCTGTCCCGGGTAATATGCCCGTATCGTTACCACCTGCGGATTGCTGGCTCTGGATACCAGATGAAAGTTCACGGGCAAATAAAGCAGCATCTCGTTGCCCTACCACTACACCAGGTTGTTCACTCAGGAGTATCGACGGGTCTGAAGCAGACACTGCAGAACGAGACACCCCACTCAGTGCAACAAACACCAATACACAACACAACCATACCCACATCGAGTTGAGTCGATGCGATTCAGTATTTGTTGCTGTGTGAGGAGTTAGCATGAGAAGTAAAGGCGCTTGTTGTGGCTAATTACACGGCTAATATGGCGATTATTGATATGTAATACAATGGGGAATCGCAAAAAACAACATACCCAATTGTTTTAATTACTAAAATTAAAATTACTTTGTTAAATCCAGAACACTAAAACCCGATAAATTAACGCATTAGTCTGCCAATTTACCTGACATCATTGTTTTCGGCATTGCGCGATTGACAACAAAATGACAGTAAATGACAAAATTTTGACAATATAAGTTGATCTCGCGCTTCCAGCCGGTTAATTTATAGCCAGAAAGAGGCTTTATTCTGCTTTCCCTTCCCGTTAATCAAGGAGTAAGATTATGTTCAAGAAAAAATTAGCTGCTTTAGTTTCTGTTTTAGGTATCACGGCCAGTATTTTGTTCAGTATTTCAGCATTGTCTGCAAACGCTGCAACCACTTCATCTTTGTTAAGCGATCGCTTTACCGCGTTTAACAGTGGTAATGGTAAAGGCGGCGGTGCTACTTGTGACGGCAGTAATAACTCCAGTCAGTGTCAAAACACGTCGCGAAACTAAATTTTGCAAATTAATGTCTTTTAAAAGGCACTTCAAAGCCGAAGTGCTTTTTAACTTCACAGAATATATTGCCAGAGGTGTTTGTGTTGTTGCCTCATACTTTTATCAACAAGATAAAAGATTGTCATTCAAGACTGTTTTTAGGTCTTTTTTACTTTTACCTGTTCTTGCTACCTTTACCATTGGGCAGCAACCGTCCCATAGCCTGGCACGCCGAACAAATTTTTATTTTTTGTTTGTTGTTAGTGTATTTTCTTCTGCACAGTGATTATCTGTTAAGCGTAATTAGCAAACATCGCATTCCCTTAGGTATTTTATCTGGCACCGTGATTTGGATAGCTTTTCAACTCATGCCACTTCCAGTTTCGTTGTTAGCCGTACTGTCGCCAGGATTTGAGAGCATATTCGATAATACTGCTACGTCATTTGCCTCAATCAGTCTGGATTTCCAGGCAACTATAGATGCACTGTTGAAAGCACTTAGCTATTTGTGTGTTTTCATTCTGGCATTGGCAATTATCACATCACCCCAAAGATTGATTTCTTGCTTAGTATTTATGGTTGTCACTGGCACGCTCAATGGTTTTTATGGTGCTTTTGAAATACTGTCCGGTCAGGATTTCAGTTTATTTATGAACATGGAAAATGGCCACAGAGCCAATGGCACGTTTGTTTACCATAACCACTTTGCTAATTTTTTGTTTCTCTGTTTGTCTGCAGGGCTTGGCTATTTTATCGCTACCCTGACACAAAGAAAGGCATTTCCTCAACAAGATGTCATCGCTTCAACTCTCCAAGCCATGATTTTGACGTGGTCAAGCAAATTCACACAACCCAGTTAAGCAGCTTTTCCTAAGTTAGCCATGTCAGCTTCATATTGGTTTGGACTTTTGTAATCCAGGTATGAGTGCATTCTTTGGCTGTTATAAAACATAGTGATGTATTG
>NZ_JBLBUE010000246.1:0-3567 GCF_047290655.1 Alteromonas sp. AMM-1
ATTCGTTGTTCGCTTCGGCTTGTACTCGATTTGGTCCGGAAACAAGTAACGTATTCTCAAAGGTATATCGGAACTGATCAACATTCTCGATATAGGCGTTTCCCTGAGCGTTATGCTTACCATACACCAGCAATGTATTGGGGCTTTCATGGGTAATTGAAAATCCACTTTTGGTTAGCTCGGTCATAATGTCCTGTGCTTTTGTACCCAACGGAAAAGCAGGAACGCCCTGAAGCACTGACAGGATAAGATCGACATTCGACATCGAATCGTTACCCACACGCTCCTTTGCCGCACGCATTTCCTGTGCAGAGATTTCGATCTTCGACTCATATTTCTTGCCACCGGAAGGCTTGGTTGAGCACCCGACAATACATAACACAACGAGACAAAACACTATACGGGCTTTACCCATCTTAAGATTCCTTCCTACTAAACGATTGCCATAAAACGTAACACAACTGCCGGTGTACTTATTGCGAATTATACAATGTGTTATCAGGTATTTTTCCTACCTAATACTGCCCATTGCTGCCATACTCCAAAAGCAAACAAACCACCAATAAACAAACAAATAGCTGAACTAACGAGCCAAAAGGTCAAGCTGTTTTCCGGAAACAGCGGCATTAATGCAACAAAGGACATACCGCGAAATAAAAATACACAGCTAACCAATACCAACGCTAACCTGGTGAGCGGTAAACGTTTAATAGCCCCTGCTGCCGACAACGCATACAGCCCCCAAATAAACAGCACCACGGCAATCACCGAGGTAATGACGGTTGGATACCAACGTCCTTGCTCCGCCATTTGTGCCATCTGCTCGCCTGCCCCAAGAAATCGATACCCATCGCCGCCAATCATAATGCAGGCCAAATGCGCTAATGCCGCGGCGAAACAACAAAATGCCGCAGCCAATAAATAACGATTACTTCCCGAATACATAGTTCTTCCCTGATCGTATGGTCAATTTAATACACCCTGAACAATAAGTTCTCCGTAACAAACTGACTTATTAAGGTAGATTTACTCAAGGCTACGGGTGATTATCAAGCCAGGTCTTTACATTCTGGTCAACGCCAGAAGGATAAGGCACGCCATCCTCTACCCCCACATAAAGTAAACACATATCGGGTCGCTGAGTAAAAACACTGTGGTATTTGTTTAACCAGAATGTGAGATGTTGTTGCAGTTCGTGCGTTAACGGGATGGCTTCCAGAATGTCAGGATATTCATTCAATTCATTTACAATAGCCTGATTATTCTGATAAAGACCGGTTTCGGTAATAGCGCGGATCTGATTAAAAACGAATAACTCCTGCTGGTTCATCTCACTGTAATAATGCGAAAAGAACTTCTCAAACTGCATATTTCGGGCTACCCCAAGCCGATGCTGGAGCATTTCGGCAAGTTCATTGCGTCTTAACACCTGAGCGTTGAACGACGTAAAAGTATTGGATTGATAAACGGCAATCCGCGCAATAGCGGCCTGCATTTGTTGGTACTGGTAAAATGGCCACAAAATCACTGCAACAATAACGATTATTAATGCTGCGGCCCCCACCCAATACAGCCCTTTTGCATGCTGAACGTTTTGATGTGACGCCTGATTGTCTTGTTCTGATAACAATATAACTTCAGGCTTACTCATCCAGAAGCCAATGCCATGCGCGGTGTGAATAATTTGCTGGCTGTCGCCATTGTCCCCGAGCAGCTGACGGGTATCGGATATCAACCGGAATAACGACCAGTCACTCACCACCACATCGTCCCAAAGCATTTCCGTTAACTGCTTTTTACTCAGCGGTTCAGGGCTAACTTCGCATAGCAGCTTAAGTAATTTGAACTGGCGTTCACTTACGGGTAAAACCACATTATCGCGACTCAACGTTTTTGTGCGAATATCCAGCCTGAAAAGACCAAATTTATACCCGGTAACGTCCACAGCATCTCCCAACTGGCTTGGCAAATAACTCTATAACTGATTGATTTTTAATTCAATCAAAAAAATTCAAATACATTCAAATAGATTTTACCCGTCATATATTGCGCTGTAACGACAGCTTCTTCTAACGTAAATATACCGCTTCAATGCAGATGCAACTGAAGGCGGAATGAGATGCGCCAATTTAAACAAATATACACACAGGTATACAAAGGATCTGACCATGATATTGTCAAAATCACTCATCAAGCTCGCAACCACATCGCTTATTCCATTTCTGTGCGCAATGGCACCTGCCCAGGCTTCAATACAACCGAAATTTCAAACCTCCGGCGTATCAAGCGTTGGGTTAACTGAGCAGCGGAGTGAACTCAATATCAGTAAAGAAGCGATGGAAAAAGTCAGGGACATCCTGGATGCCGAAGACAAAAAGTTAATGGCGGCGTTTAACAAAAACCCGGCCATCAAAGAAAGCCTGCAATCGCAAATCGCAAAAATTGCCAAAATTACTGACAGCGCAAGTAAAAAGATAGCCATCGACACGTTTCAGGCCAACAACAAAAAGAGCTATGAAATGATATTAAAGCAGGCGGGCGTTGATTTATCACTCCTTACCCGCAGGCTAAATGAGGTATTGCCTGGATTTAATTTAAAGCTCAATAGCAATCTCACTATCTCTGCAACGGTGAGTACGCTACCGCCCCTAGCAAGCGACAAGCCGGAGCCCAAAACCACAACCACAGCGCTGCGCGATTTTACCAACAGCAAAGAGCTCGCATGCGGCTTAGCAGCGGGTAGCTCGGCAAGCTTTACCGCTTCCAAATTAGAGCTGGCAGGCATCGCAGCGGTAGCCGGTGGTTGCACAAATAATGCCTGGCGCAAGGTAAATTTCGACATCCCAGACACGGCAACGGCCGCTCAGTTGAAGATGAAGGCTGATGTATATGTGGATGGATTTGCTGTAGGCGTTGCGGGTTCGTCAGGGATCAACGCGGATGCCAGTATGAACGAGGCCAATGTTTACATAACTGTAATTGCGCCATTGTTTTGGACCGGCTATTCAGAGGAAGTGGTGACCGGAGCTCGTGTATCAGAGAACATTGATCTTAATCTGTACCGGTCAACCAGTCGTCGGGCGGAAAATTATCGAAATAACATATCTCTGGTTAATTCTGCTTCAGTTAAGCCGATTGCGGTTATTGGCGAAACCCATGGTTCAGCAAAAATCACCAACTTCTCTGTTTCACTGGTGGTAACCACCCCGTAGAGAACGGTAACCGTATTCAATAACGGCTAACAATATTGTGATGACAGCAATAACCCCGCTGTCATCACACGCCTTGGGTTCCGCGATTGTTTGCTACCTGTTTTACCCATTCAACCAGGCGTTCAGTAGTCGATGCTGAATCATCTGGGCGTTAGGAAAATTTCATATGTTGTTCGTAATTATCAAACCGCCCCGCACGTTTTGTGCGATAACGCTTCAGACAATGTGGCGATTTAAAACTAAAAACCTGCTGACCGTACTGTTATCGGCAACCGTTATGTTATTTGTTGTTGGTTGTACCCATACAGAAGAGCTAGCCCAGCGTACCCCCGTGCTGGTGCCAGATAATGACATG
>NZ_JBLBUE010000247.1:0-3548 GCF_047290655.1 Alteromonas sp. AMM-1
AGCTGAATAAACTGCTGACTCAGGCTAATAAAGCTTGCCGAGTCGACCTCTGAGAGATGCGCTTGAACCTGAACAGCAAACGCCTGAGGGCCTTGATTGACACGCTCTATACCAGTGCAGCCTGACACTGCCGAAACTGCCTTTCTATACCAGAATTTAACCGGCGCTATGCGCTGTTTGCGCCAGTGGGGGATAAAGTACAACGCTAGTAGCAGGCTGATGAGCCCCATGATGGCCAGTACCAGATACATGATTTTTTCACCGGTAACATTGCCCAACAATAATGCCAACAAATTTTGCTGGCGTTGGGCATCAAAACCAAGCACCCAGCGGCTCCATTGGTAATCCAATAAACTGTAGAGTGTTTGTAACTCAGCCAGAAAGGGTAATTGCTTTAAGCGGGCTAACTGGTTGTTTGCCAGAAAAGCGTCTTCTTCCACCGCTTGCTGAATGCCAAACTGGATACGATCGGGTGCAATGATGGCAGTAGGGTCCAGTCGCACCCAGCCTCGTTGGCCTATCCATGCTTCAACCCAGGCATGGGCGTCGTACTGATACACGCTCAGTACACCCGGTTGGAGTATTTCGCCGCCGTGGTAACCGGCAACCATTCTTGCAGGAATGTCCATTAAACGCAGCGCATAAGCCATTGCACTGGCATAGTGGGAACAAAAGCCCTGCTGGTGGGTAAACAGAAAATCATCCACCGGCTGGTCTGGCATAGCGGGTGGCGTGAGCGTGTAGGTAAATCCCTGGCTAACAAAGAAGTTTAATACTGCCTGAATGCGTGCTTCCAGCGTGTTATTTTGCTCTGCGATGCTTTTTGCCCAAGCCTGGGTGCGCGGGTTCAATGCGTCTATTTCGGGTTGCTGCAGGTTTAACCTGTGATCCAAAGATTCCAGTGTTTGACTCATATCGGCATTAGGATAAGAGCGCAAACGGTATGCCCGTCTGGTAGATAGCGGTGATTCACTGAGAATCTGGTAATCCGCGCCGCGCCAGATCATTTGATCGCTAGCATGGTCAGCCGGTACGGCTATATCGATTCCGTAAAGCCAGTGCTTGTTGGTTGGCTGGGCAATCACTTCGTATTGCCACCAACTACCGCTGAGTTTAGGTGCAAACTCATAATTGAGTAATCGGTATTGCTGACGAGCCTGCTTGCGAAGTGGGCTCACCGACCATTGCTTGCCGTCAAAATACTCCAGTGTAATAGCCCGCCAGTAGCGTTCATGAGGTTCTGGCACCGGACCCTCAAACGTAGCGCGAAAAACCAGATCGGACGATTTCGTGAGCGACGCAATATCGCCTGGTGACACCGTATCCGATAGCCCGGTTTCGGTGCTTTTGGCTACCGGCATTTTCCATAAAGGCGGGAGCTTGGGGATAATCAGGAACAGTAATATTGCAATAGGTAAAGCCTGCAAGCCCATGGTTACCACCCGCCTTACATGCCAAAGCACAGACTGGGATGGCGTAAAGTAACGGGCCAGTGCAACTAATAACGCAATGGTTAACACACCATAAAACAACGTCATAACAAAGGATTGGTGAAAGGTAAATCCCATCCCTATTACAAATAACGTGGTGCAAAACAGGTGAAATAAATCCCTGGGAGCATTCAGCAGCATGAGCTTGAGTGCCCCTGCCAGTATTAACAGGTTCACCATGGTGAGCAATAAGCCAATAGAGAAGCTGAACCACACCAGACAAACACAACACAACAGACCCAGTAAGTTTACGGTACGGCTACTCGGCACGGGTTGATACCAGCCAACATACATAACAATACGCATAACCGTTGCACAGATAGCAATTAATAACACCCAAAACAGCAAAGGTTCAAACAGGCTGATACTCAAAATACAAAATACACCGGCCATCAACAGGCTGGCGGTTTGGTTTCGTATTGGCTTATCAATTGGTTGCATAAGGGGTAACCGTTGTGCGGTAACGAGCAAGTTGCATCAGGCACTGGATTTTGTGTAATTCGCCACTGCCAGGCCCAATGGTTTGATTATCCAGCTTTAAGCCAAATGTTTGCTGCTGGCGGGTGAGTCGGTTGACCTGATAACTCAGCAGGCCCAGTGCTTTCTCCAATGGTTCATGTTGATATAATGCCAGGCTCAACCAGCCACTTTCCTGTTGCGATTGGGTAAAGGTTTTAGTGGCCAGCTCGCCGCCTTTGGCGGCTTGCTTCCAGGCAATCCGATGCATCGGATCACCGTGCTGGAATTGCCGCAGGCTTTCAAACTCATCAATGCCAGGTGTCGGCCCACTGGTGTCTCCTTGTGCAGTATCATTGCTGTCTAATCGCAATGACGATGGAATAGGGGCAGGGAACACCACCAGTTGTTGGTTAAAGTCCAGGTGCGTCCAGCAGCGAAAAAAACCCAGCGGGTAGGTAGATTGAATGGTGATTCTGGGCACCGTGAACACGCCTCGATTTGAGGTAGGTAACAAGAGTTTGAGTTGTTTTTCCCGATCAGCCCTTCGATTAACTGCAGTCAGCGACGTGCCGCGTACTGTCATTTGCAAGCCGCCGTGGAACGGCAACTGCGCATGTTTGTCTTCAAGTTGCATAACAAGCAGCGCGTGTTCACCTGCCACAACGGGAGAAATGGGTTTAAGTGCTAACGTGGTGGCCGTGAAATTACGGTAGCTAATAAACAGATGGAGTAAAAATACAGACAGCAAAAACTGACACAGCAACAGCATCAGGTTGTTCTGATAATTTGTGCCTAATAAAAATAAACTAACGCAGGTAAGCAGGTATCCCATGCCAAAACGGGTGGGAAAAATAAACACATTTTTCAAATGCAGGGTATAGCGATTACTGGCCGGGATCCGACGGCGTAACCAGCGTTCATGAACTTGATGAAAATGCGCAGACAACCTGGCAAACACGATTAAGCCGCCAGTGGGTCGGTGAGATCCAAAATCCGCTGGCTAAGCAAGCCGTCTTCCCGGTAATCGGTTTGGCTACCGCGCAATCTGTGCTCTGCAATCGCAGTAAATACTGCCTGAATGTCTTCGGGCAACACGAAATCACGATTGTGAAGAAAAGCCCAGGCCTGGGCGCCTCTTAACAGCGCTTTACTGGCTCTTGGCGAAAGGGGAAAGGGAAATTCGCTATTGTCCCGGCTTAGCTGAACCAATCGCAGCAAATAGTCCAGTATGGGCTCGCTGGCATGTACCTGCTCAACACTGCGTTGCCAGTTGGTTAACAGTGCCGGACTGATCGTTTCGGTTAATGCCGGCTTTACCGGTTGACTATGAGTTTGCTGTCTGAGCATGGCTTTTTCTGCCTCAGTATCCGGATAACCCAGGCTGATACGCATCAGAAAACGGTCTAATTGAGACTCCGGCAACGGGTAAGTGCCGGCCTGATATGACGGGTTTTGAGTGGCGATCACAAAAAACGGGGTCGGTAATGTATGGGTTTTTCCATCGACCGAAACCTGATTTTCTGACATGGCCTCGAGTAGAGCGCTCTGGGTTCGCGGAGTAGCACGGTTGATCTCGTCCGCGAGTAGTACCTGATTAAA
>NZ_JBLBUE010000248.1:0-3501 GCF_047290655.1 Alteromonas sp. AMM-1
ACAACGCGCTAAAGAGCCACCTAAACCCGTTGTAATTGATCAGGACAAAACGCCTGCCGAAGTCAAAGAACTTGGTTGGGACGACGTACAGCATGTGGATACCATTGGTCTTGAGGTTGGCTACCGTCTGATTCCGTTGGTAGACAAAGCTCAGGGCGGAGAATTGCTAAGCCGCATCAAAGGCGTGCGTAAAAAATTGTCACAGGAATTGGGCTTTTTGGTTCCGCCGGTGCACATCCGCGATAACCTGGATTTGGATCCCAACGCCTACAACATTTCCATGCTGGGCGTGACCATCGGTGATGCCAAAGTCAGTCACGATGAAGAACTGGCGATTAATCCGGGGCAGGTTTTTGGCAAGCTGGAGGGGCGTGCCACAAAAGATCCCGCGTTCGGGCTCGATGCTGTGTGGATAAGACCCGGCAAGCGTGAACATGCCCAAACATTAGGCTACACAGTAGTTGATGCTGCTACCGTGATAGCAACCCATTTAAGCCAGTTGTTAACCACCAATGCATACCAGTTGCTGGGCTTTGAAGAAGTGCAACAGTTATTGGACATGTTGGCAAAACACAATCCTAAGCTGGTGGAAGGTCTGGTGCCAGACCTGGTATCACTGGCTACCGTAGTAAAAGTATTGCAAACCCTGTTGTATGAAGGCGTACCCATCCGCGACATGCGCACGATAGTGCAAACACTCACAGAATACGCGCCGAAGAGCCAGGACCCGGATGTGCTGGTGTCGGCAGTACGCATTTCACTGAAACGCCTGATTGTTCAGGAAATCAACAATGGTGGCCGCGAATTGCCTGTCATTACAATGGCGCCAGAGTTGGAGCAAATGTTGCATCAGTCATTGCAAGCCGGTGGCGAAGATGGCGCTGGTATTGAACCTGGCTTGGCTGAGCGTCTGCAACAGTCGCTTCAACAAGCCGCTCAGCAGCAGGAATTAGCGGGTGAGCCCGCAGTATTATTGACATCGGGCATGTTGCGTCCGGTGTTATCCCGATTCCTGAAAAACGCAGTAACCGGGCTGCATGTGTTGTCTTATCAGGAAATTCCCGACGACAAGCAGGTAAAAATTGTGGCATCGGTGGGTCAATAATCTGACGCACCCGATTCAATGAGGTCATTATGAAAATCAGACGTTTTTTTGGCAAAGACATGCGCGAAGCGCTAAATCAGGTAAAGCATTAGCTGGGTGCCGATGCGGTAATTATGTCTAATCGCAAAGTGGCAGACGGCGTGGAACTGGTTGCTGCTTACGACAAAGAGCCTGCTGCACGGCTGGATTTGCAGGCGTCAAAACCCCAGTCTGGCAAGCCCGCGCACTCAGGTAACAAGCCGTTGCCCACACTGAGCGAGATTATTGGCGATGATGGCCCGGACAGTTTACGTGAATTGCTTGAAAAGCAAGCGGGTAATCAACGCGGCAATCCTGCACCATCAGTTACACCGACGCCGGTAGCGGTAACGTCAGCGCGCAGCCACACCGCGCCGGTTACCGCTAAAAAAACGTTGGGTGGATTCGAATCAGATATGGAATCGCCGTTTGAGCACAATGTTACATCAGACGCCCCGCAAAGTGGATTGGACGATATTCGAGCCGAACTGGCCTCATTGCGCAATGTATTACAGTTCCAACTATCGGATATGCAGCAACAGCACCAGTCACGCGTGAAGCCACTTCAGCGTTTTCTGAATCAACAAATGATCGACATGGGTATTTCTGCCTCACTGGCCCGTCAGTTGGTGAGTTATGCACCGGCCCAGGCGAATGAGCGTGAGTCGTGGTTGTACCTGCTCAAACTTCTGTCTAATCGATTAATGACAAACGATGATGATATCCTCACTCAGAAAGGCGTAGTAGCCCTGGTAGGTCCAACAGGCACCGGTAAAACCACGACAATTGCAAAACTGGCAGCCAAATATGCGCAAAAATATGGTGCCGAACAGGTTGCATTAATCACCATTGATACCTATCGTATTGCGGCCTACGAGCAGTTAGCTACTTACGGAAAAATTATTGGTTGTCCGGTGCGCAAAGCGCAATCAGGTGAGCAACTGGCCGATTTATTGTTTCAATTCCGCGACAAAAGACTGGTTTTGGTAGACACTGCGGGCTTTAGCCAGCGTGATAGCCGTTTAATCAGTCAGTTAGCTACTTTCCAACAAGCGGGTGGACAAACAATAAAAAATTATTTAGTTGTGCAGGGCAATACGCAACAGGCTACACTAAAGCATATCATAGGCGCATACCGCAGCATTGATATACAGGGTTGCATCATCACTAAGTTAGATGAATGCTATAGTTTGGGAGAGGTGATCAGTAGCGTCATTGAAGCGCAGCTTCCGGTGAGTTACGTGTCCGATGGACAGCAGGTGCCAGAAGATATTCATGTGGCAAATGCAAAATCTATAATCTCTTTAGCAGCAAAGCTTTATAAAAAGTATGGATTGAATCATACTAATGACAATACAGCAGTAAATTCAGCACAGGCAGTATGATTGAAGACCAAGCGAGTAGCTTAAGAAAGATGAATCAGTCTCGATTAATCAAAGTTATCGCCGTAACGGGCGGTAAAGGTGGCGTAGGGAAAACCAATATTACCCTGAATACTGCTATTGCGATGGCAAAGCAGGGCAAACGGGTTATGGTATTAGATGCTGACCTCGGCCTGGCAAACGTTGATGTCATGTTAGGTCTGCGGGTAGAGAAAAACCTCTCTCACGTGTTGTCTGGCGAATGCACCCTGGATGAGGTGCTGGTTACCGGCCCCCATGGTATTAAAATTGCGCCTGCGACATCTGGTACACAGTCGATGACTGAACTATCTCCTACTCAACACGCCGGGTTAATTCGCGCGTTCAGCGAGTTGCGTTCACAAGTAGATGTGTTGATTGTTGACACCGCTGCCGGTATTTCTGACATGGTATTGAGCTTCTCCCGAGCTGCCCAGGATATACTCGTGGTGGTATGTGATGAGCCCACCTCACTTACTGATGCCTATGCCCTCATAAAGATTCTGAACCGCGATTACGGCGTATTCCGCTTCAAAATTGTTGCGAATATGGTGCGCGATATTCGGGAAGGACAGGAATTATTCAGTAAATTATCAAAAGTGACCGGGCGTTTTCTGGATGTTGCATTAGAATTAGTGGCAACGGTACCGTTTGACGAAAATATTCGCCGGGCAGTGCGCAAACAAAGTGCTATTGTTGATGCGTTTCCAGCATCACCAGCTGCGGTAGCCATTAGCCAGTTAGCTGCCAAGGCGGCAAGCTGGCCGATTCCCGCTCAGCCGGGAGGACACTTGGAATTTTTTGTAGAACAACTGGTTGCAGGTAAGGTGGCAGGTAACTGACTGTGAATAGCAGAGCCGCAGCGTATCAACAGCAAATAGACAAAGCGCAACTGGTTGAGCGACATGCTTCCTTGGTTAAGCGTATAGCCCATCACTTAATGGCGCGCTTGCCATCCAGTGTGCTTGTAGACGACCT
>NZ_JBLBUE010000249.1:0-3463 GCF_047290655.1 Alteromonas sp. AMM-1
AATGTAATCAAAATTACCGTAAACCGCATTGCCAAACAGCGCCGCATCCTTGTTAAAAAAGGTCAGGCTCAACAGGCTGCCCGGGCGCATATGCGTTGCCATATGCGCTAATGCAGCCCTGGGATCAGCCAACCACTCCAATACGGCATGACACAACACCACATCGTATTCAGCCAGGTTTGTAATACTTTGCAAATCAGCTTGATAACGGGTTACCGAATCAGGCACGTCTGACAGCGCCAGAATATCTGACGATACGTCGGTTAACGTTACCGCATGCCCTTTGTTGGCCAGATAAGCAGACATTACCCCTGTGCCGCCGCCCAGCTCAATGATATTTAGCGGTTTGTCTGGCAGCAGTTCGTCGAGCGCATCACATAACAGCTGATGACGCAGCGCGCCTTTGGTGGTGCCGTAAATATTTTTGGCAAACTTGCCAGCAATACCGTCAAAAGAGTGATCCTGCACGATGGGTCCTAGGCTGGATTGTCAATATCAACAAAGTCGACGCGTAAACCGAACTCTGAGGCAAGATGCTCGCCCAACGCTTTAATACCGTAGCGCTCGGTAGCATGATGACCCGCAGCAATAAAGCCAATGTTCATTTCCCGGGCTATATGGATGGTTTGTTCTGACACTTCACCGGTAATAAATACCTGGGCACCAGCCATTGCTGCCTGCTCGATAAAACTTTGTCCGCCACCAGTACACCAGGCAATACGGGTTATCTCGTGTTGAGCAGCAGCCTCAGTTGCTACGCAGGTTCTGCCCAGTGCTTGTTCCAACGTGCCAATTAAGCCTTCGAATGTGGTATTCACTTTGCCCTGCATAACCACGCCGTTTGGATCTACACCGGGTAGTGCCGAGATGTCGTTGCAGCCCATCAGGGCACCCAATTGCGCGTTATTGCCCCATACAGGATGCACATCAACAGGCAGGTGATAGGCAATTAAATTGATATTATGCTGAATCAGACTACCTATACGACGGCGTTTCATACCGGTTAAGGTTGGCTCTTCACCCTTCCAGAAATAGCCATGGTGAACCAAAACGGTATCAGCACCTTTTTCGATGGCGACATCAATAAGGCGCTGCGAGGCCGTAACACCCGTTACGATATGCTGAACGGTATCGCTCCCTTCAACCTGTAAACCATTCGGGCAATAGTCTTTTATGAGTCGGGTTTTTAATTCATCATCGAGGTAGCTGATTAGCTGTTGGCGTTGCATAGTGTTATCTCTCCCGGGGATACGCTTCAGCACTGATCCCTTGCGCCACAAAAGGGACTAAATGGGCTATCACATCCTGGATTTCGATGTCTTGCTGATAGTCAGCTTTTGCAATGTCTTTTAACGCCTGACTGGACGCCATGGAGAACACAAAACTTCCAATAGCAAAATGCAAACGCCAGAACAGCTCATCCGCCGGTATAGCCGGCAAGGCAAATCGCAACATACTCAACAAGTTTTCAATCGTCTTTCCGTAATTACCCAAAATGAACTTGCGCAAATGTCCCTGTGATTCGGTGTAACCCTTGCCCAACAATTGCACGAATATTTCGGTACCATTTGGTTGAATTGCATTAAGGTGCAGGAGCGGTAATGCTAACCCTTGTAACACCTGATCGACGCCTTTTCGCCCTTGCGACGGAATTACTTTCGCCAGCATCTCGTCGACTTCTGGCATGAGCACATCAAAATACCGCTTTAATACCGCCTGAATTAAGTTCTTTTTACTACCAAAGTGATAGTTCACCGACGCCAGATTAACATTAGCCCTGGCGGTGATTTCGCGCATTGATGTCTGCCCGTAGCCTTGTTCGGCAAACAAGGCTTCCGCTGCATTAATAATTCGCGCTTTGGTCTGCTTGCTCATGTATTACCGCTTGAACCACGCTGGCAGAGTATTTACAACGCGCATTAGTGCTCGCTCTGCGCCCTGCGCAAAAGACATTCCCAGCTTTTCCGCTACGTTTTTCTTCACCGCGTACTTCACTGAAAAAATGTCACGATCCGGGAATACACTCATTATGTAATCGTCCGACGTACTGATTTTATCAATTAATCCCAGTGCCAGTGCTTGCGATCCGTACCAGTATTCACCGGTTGCCACTTTTTCTATGTCCAGTTCGCTACGGTTTTCGCTTACCCAGTTTTTAAACATATCGTGAACGGCCTCCAATTCCTGCTGAAATTTTTCACGGCCTTCATCGGTGTTTTCACCAAACACGGTTAAGGTGCGCTTATACTCACCTGCAGTATGTTGTTCAAACTCTATATCATTCTTTTTTAATAACTTGTGGAAGTTTGGCAATTGAGCCAATACCCCAATTGAACCAATAATGGCAAACTGACTGGCCAACAGTTTGTCTGCGACACAGGCCATCATGTATCCGCCACTTGCTGCCACCTTATCTACCGCTACGGTAAGTGGCAGGCCTTTGTCTTTGATCCGCTTCAATTGCGCAGCGGCTAATCCGTAGCCGTGAACCACACCACCACCGCTTTCAATTTTTACCAGTACTTCATCCTGCTTTTCAGCAATGCACAGTACGGCCGTCACTTCTTCGCGTAAGCGCTCTACTTCGTGAGCATCCATTGAACCTTTGAAATCGATCACATAAAGGCGACCAGACTGATTGTCTTTTTCTGCTTTAGTCTGTTTCTGTTGTTGCTTTTGCGACTTTGCCAGTTTTTTCAGGCTGGCTTTATCCAGTATTACCTGACGCGCATAGTCGGTAATGTCTTTGAGCTGATCAGAAATCGACGTAATTTCTAAATGCCCTTTACCTTGCTTTTGTTTAGATGCGATTCCGGCAATAGCAGCCAGTACCAGCACAAAAGCGGCTACCAATGTAACGGCTTTGGCCAGAAATAATCCGTATTCGTATAAAAATTCCACAAATGCCTCTATTTTCATTCTGTTGCGTGAGCTTATCAGGCAAATAATACCAGTGATTATGAACCCTGACGACAATCTGTGTAGCAAAAAATAAGGCCAGCAAGTGCTGGCCTTATCTCACATCAATGGATTATTGATTAATTCGCAATAACACTAGTATCAGTTACCGGAATTGCCATGGCTTCTGACTTAATAAAACCAGATACCTGCAGTTGCATTTCACGGGTAACCGCTGCACTTGCTGCAGGGCTCAGGCTTGACGCATGAGCACCGCTGTTAAAGCGCACCTGACCACTCACCGTACCAGAATCAGAGGAAACCGTTGAGGTTACCTGATCCAGACCAATCATCGCCGCCATTGGATTCTGACCTGACAACGGTAGTGAAGTTACAACCGGGTTAACCTGATCTGGCAAGTTGTCGCCACCGTCGCCAACTACTGTCATGAAATGAACAGGCGTATTACTGCCCAGAATTTCAGCGTAAGCAGTTGGATCTGCGGCATCCAGAATTGACTGAGCGGCAAATCCAAACTCAGCAAAAATGCTGTTCACTTCTGCCA
>NZ_JBLBUE010000025.1:0-35719 GCF_047290655.1 Alteromonas sp. AMM-1
CCATCAACCGGAAAGAAGGGCAACATGCTGTCGAATGGGTTGCTGGTGAGTAGCATAAACAAATAAAAACCAATCGCGACCATACCCAGTACCGACAATACCCGTGCTACCATGACACGCGGTATACCCGAACTGAACACGGCTACGGCAACTGTCCACACCGACAGCATTAACACCCACAACAAAAATGAGCCTTCATGCCCCCCCCACACTGCCGTTACCTTGTAATACACCGGCAGGCGACTATTGGAGTGTTGTGCCACATAGTTCAGCGAGAAGTCATCAGTGACAAACGCATAAGTTAAGCAAGCGAATGCGATTGCGGTAAAGCCGAACATACTCACGGCCAGTGGGCGCGCAGTAGCCATTAATCTAACGTGCCCGCTTTGCGCCCCCCACAGCGGATAAACGGCCAGTAAAATGGAGGTGATAAGGGCCAGTGCTAACGAAATATTGCCGATCTCTGGTATCACTATTCGTCGCTCCCCTCAGCGGGTTTAACATGCTTAATGCCTTTCATTTGTTCAGCCAGTTCCGGCGGCATATATTCTTCATCGTGTTTAGCCAGTACTTCTTCAGCTTGAATAACCCGTGCATCAGACAGTACCCCTGTTGCCACAATGCCTTGTCCTTCGCGGAACAGATCCGGCAGAATACCCGCGTAGGTCACGGTAACCTGTGGGCCGGTGTCGACCAGTTTAAACGTCACTTCCAGGCTTTCGCTGTCTCTGGACACACTGCCTGGCACAACCATGCCCCCAATGCGCAAACGTTGCCCCACGGAAGGCTTCACACCATCTTTACCTTCCACAATTTCAGAAGGGGTATAAAACAGGTCAATATTGTCGGTTAATGCAAACAGCATTAATGCTACAGCCCCAACAATTAATAATCCGGCACCGCCTACCGCGGCGAGTCTGCGTTGACGTCTTGGGTTCATACTTCCTCTCCGGTCACATTGTGTTTTGGGGCTCGCTGATTAGCCTGCTTTGCTGCAGCGATACGCTGTTGACGAGCAGATTCCTGCGCTACGTCTTTTAACAGTTTTTTATGTGTGCTGGCACTGCTATACACAATCATGCCCATTGCCAAAAACGTTACACCAAATGATGTCCATACGTAAAACGCGTAACCACCCATCTGCCAGAAGGCCTGCCAGCTATCAAACTGCATGGTTATTCTCCTGTGCCTGTTGCACCATCTCTTTTACCCAAGGGCGGTGATATTCTCTACGGATTATTTCGTTTTTCATGCGCATTACGGTCACTGCTGCAATAAACAGGGCGAAGCCCAATAATGCCACTAACAATGGCCAGAGCATTTCGGGTGCAATAGACGGTTTATCGAACTTACTGATCGTTGCACCCTGATGCAGGGTATTCCACCACTCTACTGAGTAATGAATAATGGGGATATTCACCACGCCCACCATGGCCATCACGCCCGCCGCTTTGCCGGCTTGTTGTTTGTCTTCAAAGGAACCGTACAGGGCCATTACCCCAAGGTAGAGAAACAGCAGAATCAGTTCTGAAGTCAGACGTGCATCCCACACCCACCAGGTGCCCCACATTGGCTTACCCCACGCTGCTCCGGTAAATAAAGCTACAAAGGTAATTACCGCACCAACCGGTGCCATGGCGATCATAGCCATAAACGCGGTTCGCCACTGCCAAACTATCCCCACCAGTGCAGCTACTGCCATTGCAACATAGGTGCTCATTGACAAAATCGCGCTAGGCACGTGAATATAAATAATTCGGAACGAATCACCTTGCTGGTAATCTTGCGGCGCAAAGGCGAGCCCCCACACCGAACCCACCAGAATACAAAGTAGTGCCGGCCATAAAAACCAGGGTTGTAACGTTGAACACAACTGATAGGCCCGTTCAGGCTTTGCGTAAGGATGTAACCACTTCCACATTAGTTTTGACTCACTTTTAAAGCATAAGCAATCGCCATAGGTGCGGCGGCCATGGCGGCTAGCAGCATGGCGCCAATAATAGCAAGATGCGCCCGATAAGGTAATTGCAATGCCGCCGCATCAACGGCCGAGGTAGCAAATATCAGTAACGGGATGAATACCGGAATGAGCAGTAGTGCCAGTAACACCCCACCGCGCTGTAACCCAACCGTTAGTCCTACGGCAATTGCACCCATCAAAGACAGTAACGGTGTACCCAACAACAATGTCAGCATCAACGCCGCGTACATCTGTACGGTTAAATTCAGAAAAAGAGCCAATAATGGCGATAAAATCAATAAGGGTACAAAACTCACCAGCCAGTGTACCAGCACCTTCACCGCTGAGATTGCCCAAACAGATTCTCCACTCAGCAGGTATTGCTCCATAGAGCCGTCCCAAAAGTCGTCGCGGAACATACGATCCATAGCAAGCAAAGACGACAAAATAGCGGCAATCCAAATTACACCGGGCCCGATTTTCTGCAAAGTTGCAGGTCCTGGGCCCACGCCAAGCGGAAACAGCGTCACTACCATGAGTAAAAACATCAGAGGTTGCGCCAACTCAGACCGCTGTCTGAATGCTAACGCCAAATCGCGTTTAAAAATACCAGTCCACAACGCCGCTGAAAATGTCGTCATATCTGGTACTCCAAATCCAGCAATGCAATGTGCCCGGCTAACTCGCTCAGAGGTTGGTGCGAAGTAGTAATTACGGTCCCCCCTTCTGCCACATGCGACTTCATCAAGGATTCCAGAAGTGCCACACCATTTATATCCAACGCCGTAAAGGGCTCATCGAGGATCCAAATAGAGGCTGACTTAAGCCATAAGCGCGCAAGTGCTGCCCTGCGTTGCTGGCCAGCTGAAAGCATGCGTACGGGTATATCTTCCAGTCCCACCAGTCCAAGCGTGGTTAATACGTCATAAGCGCGTTCAAGCGAGAATTCAACCCTGTGCTGGGCGCACCAGAATTGTAAATTTTCAATAGCGGATAAGGCACTGTTCAGCCCAGGCTTGTGCCCGATATAAATCAATGAGGAGTGAAACTGTGGCAGACATTCAGCAATAGGAACGTCGTTAAACGTGATATGGCCTTCGTCGGGCAAAGACAGTCCGGTCAGCAATCGGAGCAGGCTGGTTTTACCTGCACCATTGGGGCCACGCAGATACGTCAGGCTGCCAGCTTGCAGCCTGAACGACAAGTCTGAAAACAGCACTCTGTCCCGTTTTACACAAGTTAACGCATGTGCAGCTAATCCTGCCAAGGTAATTCCTGTTTTACTTCAATAAAAAATCGCAGCATTCTACCATAAATAGGTGTAATCGCATCTTACCTGAAAGACTGTTCAGCGAATTTCTGATCTAATTCAAACTTCCGCAGGATTGACAGACTAAAATTCAGGGTTAGCCTCACTTTTTTTGGTTTATTTAAATGGGATTGCTAACTTAACGATATACTCATAAAACAGCCGATGTCGCCGATAACGTTTTATGCAACCGATACAATCAACACCCAGTTTGTCGCCCGAATCCAGACAGGCGTTATTAACTGCGCTAACTGAAGCAGGCATGAAGCCTGAGGCTGTCGCGCGATTTGCTCAATTGATGCAAGTTGCTAATCCCGTTCAATCAGGCTTGTTGCGCTCGGCGCCAACTACATTGCAAAACAGCGATAAAAGCCTGTTGATAGAACTTGCCAAACGACTCGCGATTAAGCCTGCTGATCAGTTGTTATTAATGCGATTATCTACCGCGTTACCCATCGTTCAGGTTCAGGGCCAGGCGAAGTCTTTGTTGCAAATATTGCCTAACCAGTCGCTTCCAAACGAAATTGCCTTATTGGCTAGGCTTACACCTCAACAGGTTAGTCAGCCAGTGGACAAGGCACTGCTTCAACAGCTTGTTGCAGACATCGCTATCAGTAACACGCAGTCCATTCAGGTGAAAGCAACGATTGCAACAATTTACTCTGATACCGTGCAATTAAGAGTACCCGCCAATCCTCCGCGGGATCTACTGGTGCCTAAAGTTCTATTAGATTCGCTAAGGGAGCTTAAAGACAGTCCCGAACAGCTGGTCGGAAAATCAGTGGTAATTGAGGCTAAACCTACCCACGGCAGATGGGAAATTCAGCTACGGCTGGTGAGCGAAAGCCCAGTGAATAACATAGTAAGCAAAGCTGCGAATTCAGCTGAAGCGGCAAACCAATCTCTGGTATTTGCCAGAGAAAACCCGATAGTTAAGAGCCTGATCCAAGCGCAATTGCGTCAGCAAGGCTTACGTATTGAACGCGCCTCGGAGTTACTCCCTCAATCGCTAACTCAACTAACTGCGCCTGTTAAAGAAGCACTACAATCAGCCAGCGAGGCATTGCCAGTCACGTTGAAAGCATCGGCACATCAGCTGTCAGCTCGATTACTGCAACCGCAACCGCTGTTACTGGATATAGCGCCTGGCAGTGCCTTGCTGTCTGCTTTGCCTAAAGTAACGCCACAAACGACTCCGGCACTGGCGATGTCTGCCGCAATGATGTTAAAACTGCCCCAAACCACCCTGCAGGTAATGACAAACCCACAAACACCTGCGGAAAGTCAACAAGGTACTCAGGCACGCAATGGCAAAGCAACGTCAATCCCAGCTAACCAAACTACAAATCAACCGCAGTTAACCGCCGGTGCGGCAGAACATTCTCTAAAACCGACATCGGTAAATATACCCGCAGATAAGCCGTTAGTGAGTTTATTGCCTGCTCAGAGTGGGATCAAAACAGACATTCAGCAGCTCATTCAAACCCTGCAGCGTTTCAACGCAGTGAATGTTGAACCTACGCCTGCCAACATGGCAGATCTAACTCAAACACTAAAAGCAATCATTAATCAAAGTGCACCAGAGAGTAAGCAGGTACTCACAAACATTTTGCTAAAGTTGCAGACAATGAATCCATTGCTGGAGCACAATCCAGTTGACGTAAAGCCAGAAAATGACAAACCTGTCACGCAACCCGCTTCGCCAAAAACGGTGGCAACGGAATCCCTTGTGTCACCACAATTGCTAAGACAGTTGTTTTCATCAGCTACCTGGATGCAAAGTACGTCTGTGTTAACATCACCTCCAGCGGGTCAGGGTATGCTTAGTGGATTAGTACAGCTATTTCAAATTGCCCTGTTAGGTAAGCAGGTAAAAAGCCTTGATGAACTTGAACGGCTACTTCAACAACAACCCAAGGCCAGCAGTGGTCAGGGATCGCCTCTTCAGGGGATACCGGTTCGGTTAGTTCGCGATGTTGCCACTGCCGATGCCCAGCATAACCTGTTAAAGCAAATAAAGAGTCTGTTGTCTTCCCATCAGCAATCAAAATTGTCCGGCACAGATCAAACACTGCAAGGTCAGGATACCTTTTACTACCTGTTACCCGCTTTTCAGCAGCAGCAAAAGCACACTGAAATACTGGTAAAAAGGGAGCCAGAGCAAAAATCGAAAGAAAGAGATAGCGCGCAACAGCAGCAATGGCAGCTAACAATGAAACTGGATGTGGGCGAGCTTGGTCAGCTACTAACCAAAATCAAAATCGTAGATACCTGCATTGATTTGGATATTTATACGTCTAACCAAATCCTGTTGGAAAAAGTTGCCAATACGTTGCCTTTCCTGCTCAAACGATTCTCACAGCTAGGTCTTGAGGTGGGGCACCACAAAGCACAGCTAGGCAAAATCCCCGAAAGCCTGGCAACCAAACCGTATCAGATTCTGGAGACGATAGCGTGACCAATAAATCAAAACGTGCGGTAGGTATTAAATACAATGAAACCGACGGTGATACAAAGCCGACCATCGTCGCGAAAGGCTATGGCGATTTGGCGGAAGCGATCATTGCCAGTGCGCAGCAGAACGGTGTTTTAATTCATGAAGATCCCTACTTAAGTGAATTCTTAACCACTCTGGATTTGGGCCAGTCTATCCCCGAGTCTTTGTATTATGTTATTGCCGAATTACTGGCCTACTCTTATGTATTGCAGGGCAAGATCCCGGAAAGCTGGAAGCAGGCAATGCCTGGTATCGAAGAGAAAATATAACCTGAAATCCATGTCCCTGTTCCCTGTTCCCTGTTCCAATAAAGCTAACAGATCATTGGTATTAGTCACTGAAGAAAAAAAGCCCATCCTAACGGATGGGCAAATCTATAAGATGGGCTTATAGGGGGAGGTTCCAACGCTTGGTTGAAATGATTTCATCCGATATTACAACGCGCCTTCTGGCTCTACGTCATCGGCCTTAACTTTTTTGCTTAACAGCAGTTCAGCACGGATCTTCTTCTCAATATCCGCGGCAATGTCAGTGTGTTCTTTGAGGTACTTCACCACATTGGCTTTACCCTGACCAATGCGATCGCCATTGTAGCTGTACCAGGCTCCGGCTTTATCAACCAATTTCTGCTGCACACCAATGTCAATTAATTCAGCTTCTTTACAGATCCCCTCACCATACATGATTTGGAATTCTGCCTGTTTAAAAGGTGGAGCCACTTTGTTTTTAACGACTTTCACCCGGGTTTCGTTACCCACAACTTCATCGCCTTCTTTTACAGAACCGATACGACGAATATCCAAACGAACTGACGCATAGAACTTCAGTGCATTACCACCTGTGGTGGTTTCCGGGTTGCCAAACATCACGCCAATTTTCATACGGATCTGGTTAATGAAAATACACAATGTGTTTGAGCGCTTGATGTTACCGGTAAGTTTACGCAGCGCCTGAGACATCAAACGCGCTTGTAAACCTACGTGTGAGTCACCCATGTCGCCTTCAATTTCGGCTTTGGGTGTTAATGCCGCAACAGAGTCAACAATCACCACGTCAACCGCACCTGAGCGCACCAGCATGTCACAGATTTCCAGCGCTTGTTCGCCAGTATCAGGCTGTGATACCAGAAGGTCATCAATGTTTACGCCCAATTTTTCAGCATAAATCGGATCCAGTGCGTGTTCGGCATCCACGAAGGCACACGTTTTACCTTTCTTCTGCGCTTCGGCGATAACCTGAAGGGTTAACGTAGTTTTACCCGATGATTCAGGACCGTAAATTTCAACAACCCGTCCACATGGCAAACCCCCTATACCTAATGCAATATCAATGCTCAGTGAACCCGTTGAGATGGCCTCGATGTCCATCGCCTGGTTGTCACCCAAACGCATAATTGCGCCTTTACCGAATTGCTTTTCAATCTGGCCTAATGCTGCCGTTAATGCTCTGGATTTATTGTCATCCACGTTGAAACCCTCTTATTATCATCGCTGATGGGTGATTCACACTTTGTGCGATGTTTAGTAACTGTAATGGTGAACAATACTATACTGTATGATTATACAGTGCAATACTGTGTTTTGGATTTTCTGTATTTTTTCAGATTAGACAGGGTTTGCAACTAGCCAATGGTGCAGTTTGTGAATGGCAAATACAATTGCACTGGCGCGCACTGCCTGCCGGTCACCCCGAAAACGCTGGCACACACTAACCGTTTGCTCACCAAAGCGAAAACCAAACCACACGGTGCCTACTGGCTTGTCTGCACTGCCGCCGCCCGGTCCGGCAATGCCACTTACCGCAATCGCACATTCAGAATTCGCGGTGCTGGCTGTGCCAGTCACCATTTCGATGACCACCTGCTCCGATACTGCACCGTGCGTCAATAGTGTATTTTGTTGCACACCTATCATCGCCGATTTAGCGTTATTGGAGTACGTCACCCAGCTCTGGTTAAACCAATCTGAACTGCCTGCTACCGAGGTCAGTGCGTAGGCAATTCCCCCCCCGGTACAGGATTCGGCGCAAGAAACTGTCCAACTGCGTTTTCGTAAATGCTCACCTATTTGTACTATTTGTTCAGAAAGTAATCCCAAATGCAGTTCATTGTGGGAAACAGTTGAAAATGGTTGGCTCATAGGAATAATACGACTATCGAGAATGGCGCTATTATGCCGCGGACAAATTACTAATCGCAAGCTGAGGATTTTTTGGAATCACATACTCCCATGATGCGCCAGTACCTGGCAATTAAGGCGCAACATCCAAACATATTGCTATTTTACCGAATGGGCGATTTTTACGAATTGTTTTACGATGATGCCAAGCGCGCCGCTGAACTGCTTGATATTTCTCTGACCGCGCGGGGCAAATCCGGAGGCGAGCCAATTCCCATGGCAGGTGTGCCTTATCATGCCGTTGAAAGCTACCTGGCACGGTTAGTAAAAATGGGTGAATCAGTAGCCATTTGTGAGCAGATTGGCGATCCTGCTACCAGTAAAGGCCCCGTTGAACGTCAGGTTCAGCGAATCGTCACACCCGGCACCGTAACCGACGAAGCCTTGTTAGAAGAACGCCGCGACAACGTACTTGCCGCTGTGTACGGCCATAAAAACAACTTTGGCCTGGCCTGGCTGGATATCACCAGCGGGCGTTTTTTGGTTACCGAATTGCAAGGCGAAGATCAGCTAAGCGCCGAACTCCAGCGGTTGCACCCGGCGGAACTCCTGTACCCGGAAGGCTTTGCCTGGTTTGAATTGATATCTCATTTAAAAGGTATTCGCCGTCGCCCAGAATGGGAATTCGACCAGCAAACTGCCGCTCAACAACTCAACGCCCAATTTGGCACACAAGACCTCAATGGCTTTGGCGTAGGCAATATCACACTGGCATTAGGTGCCGCAGGCTGCGTATTGCAATACGTAAAAGATACCCAACGCACAGCACTGCCCCACATCCGCGCCATCACGCTGGAACAGCAGTCAACACGCGTACAACTTGATGCCGCTACACGCCGGAATCTCGAACTCACTCGCAATCTCTCTGGTGGGGTTGAGCACACCTTATTTGCCGTGCTGGATAAAACCGCCACGGCGATGGGCAGTCGTTTATTGCAACGTTATTTGCATGCCCCTATAACCGACCGCAACGAACTCACCGCTCGCCAACAAGCCATCGGCGCGTTACTCAATGGCGACTATCCACAGTTACATTCGCAATTAAAACAAATTGGCGATATTGAGCGTATCATGGCCCGTCTGGCGTTGCGTTCGGCAAGGCCTCGTGACTTTGCCAGACTGAAGCAAGCGCTGAACGCATTACCCGATTTACAGGAAAATTTAGCCCCTTACACGGCGTCACTACTGCAATCACTGGCATCCACAGTCAGCACCTATCCTGAACTGGCTGATTTACTGGACAACGCCATCATCGACAATCCGCCGGTGGTGATCCGAGACGGCGGTGTGATCGCACCAGGATACAACGCAGAGCTGGATGAGCTTCGGGACTTGTCGCAGGGCGCAACTGATTATTTGCACAAACTGGAGTTGCGTGAACGCGACGCTACCGGGATTGCCACCTTAAAAGTAGGCTATAACAGGGTGCATGGATTCTTCATCGAAGTATCACGAGCCAACAGCAACGCCGTACCAGCGCATTATATCCGTCGCCAAACGCTGAAGAACAACGAGCGCTACATTACGCCAGAGCTGAAAGAGCACGAAGACAAAGTACTTACCAGCCAAAGTCGCGCCCTGGCGCTGGAAAAGCAACTGTACGATGCCCTGTTCGACCATATCACTCCCTTTCTGGATAAACTTATCGACAGTGCTCAGTCGCTGGCCAAACTCGATGTACTGGTCACCCTCGCTGAACGGGCAGAAACCCTTGAGTACCATGCGCCCACACTCACTGACGTGCCGGGCATAACTTACCAACATGGCCGCCACCCCGTGGTTGAAGAGGTCATGGACGGGCCGTTTATACCCAACCCGTTAAACATGAATACTCAACAACGTACTATGGTGATTACCGGTCCCAACATGGGGGGTAAATCAACCTATATGCGCCAAACAGCGCTGATTGTGCTACTTGCCTATATTGGTAGTTATGTGCCAGCTGAACAGGCTGAGATCGGGCCGGTAGACAAAATATTTACCCGCATAGGCGCGTCAGACGATTTGGCATCCGGTCGCTCTACCTTTATGGTTGAGATGACCGAAACCGCCAACATCCTGCACAATGCCACGCCTTATTCACTGGTTCTGATGGACGAAATTGGCCGGGGTACCAGCACCTATGACGGACTGTCACTGGCCTGGGCCTGCGCGGAATACCTCGCCACCAAACTGAATGCCTTCACGCTGTTTGCAACGCACTACTTTGAACTTACCGAACTGGCAAACCAACTCAACGGCGTATGTAACCTGCATTTGGATGCAATAGAACACGATGACACCATTCGTTTTATGCATACCGTTGAGCGCGGCGCTGCCAGCAAAAGCTATGGTTTACAGGTTGCGCAATTAGCTGGCGTGCCAAAAGCCGTGATCAGTGCGGCAAAACTGCGCCTTAAACAACTGGAGCAAAGTGGCAGACAAAGTGCATCGGTGCACAGCGCTCAACAACATAACCAGAATATTGCGCAACCCTCGTTGTTTGTTGAACCAGAGCCTTCTGCCGTTGAAATCGCACTATCGAAAATCGACCCGGATGAACTCACACCAAAACAAGCGCTGGCGCTGATTTACGAATTGAAAAAACACAGTAGTTTGTAAGCAAACCAGCGCGCTAATACCTCCGCAATGATGCCAGATTCGCAGAATGTGTGTCTGTGCATCATTGCAGATTGCCCTGCCCTCTTCATGCAGGTATCTTATTGCTTGTTATAATTGTGAACAGCCAGCTTATTGGGTATACTGTTGCGCCGTCTATAGTGCTGTTTCAAGGGTCTGTTTTCCCTGACAATGCATTACCCAATAAATAACCCAACGTCTTAGGTTTCGCATGACTAATTATATTTTCGTCACCGGTGGTGTCGTTTCATCGCTTGGTAAAGGCATTGCTGCAGCATCACTTGCCGCCATCCTTGAAGCACGTGGTCTCACGGTGACCATGCTAAAACTGGATCCGTATATAAACGTTGATCCAGGTACTATGAGTCCAATACAACACGGTGAAGTGTTTGTAACCGACGATGGTGCCGAAACCGACCTGGATTTAGGTCACTATGAGCGTTTTATCAGAACGCGCATGACAAAACGGAACAACTTCACCACCGGACGGGTTTACGAAGAAGTATTACGCCGCGAGCGCCGCGGTGATTATCTGGGCGCCACCATTCAGGTGATCCCACATATCACCAACGAAATTAAGCGCCGCGTGATCGATGGCGCGCAAGGATTTGATATAGCCATTGTTGAAGTGGGCGGTACTGTTGGTGACATCGAGTCACAACCGTTTATTGAAGCCATCAGACAGCTGGGCACCGAAGTCGGTCGCGACCATGCCATGTTTATGCACCTGACACTGGTACCATATATGCCTGCCTCCGGCGAACTGAAAACCAAGCCCACCCAGCACAGCGTAAAAGAGCTGCGCTCAATTGGTATTCAACCCGACATTCTGGTGTGCCGTTCGGTTGGCGCTATGCCTAATACAGAGCGTTCTAAAATCGCGCTGTTCACCAACGTTGCAGAAAAAGCAGTTATTTCGCTTAAAGACGTCGACAGCATTTACCGGATTCCAGCAGCGCTGAAAGCACAAGGGCTGGATCAACTGGTAGTTGACCGCTTCCGTCTGGAGTGCAACGAAGCCGACCTGACCGAATGGGAACAGGTACTTTACGCCGAGTCTAACCCGGTAGGTGAGGTGAATATTGGTATGGTAGGTAAATACGTAGAACTGCCCGATGCCTACAAGTCGGTTAATGAAGCCCTCAAGCACGCCGGTTTGAAAAACCGCCTTACGGTGAACATTCACTATATCGATTCACAGGACGTCGAGTCAAAAGGCACGCAAATTCTGGAAAAACTCGATGCAATCCTGGTTCCCGGTGGATTTGGTGAGCGTGGTATTGAAGGCAAAATTGCGGCTGCCCGTTATGCTCGCGAAAACAAAGTACCTTACCTGGGTATTTGTTTAGGTATGCAGGTTGCGCTGATTGAGTTTGCCCGCAATGTTGCAGGCATGGAAAAAGCTAACAGTACCGAGTTTGATTCATCCACACCTTACCCGGTAGTGGGTCTGATTACTGAATGGCTGGATTCAGACGGTAGCACAGCAGTGCGCGACGAAAGCTCAGACTTAGGCGGAACCATGCGCTTAGGCAGTCAGCTATGTCACCTGATCCCAGGCAGCAAAGTGCATCAGGCATATGGCAGCGAAGAGATTTATGAGCGTCACCGTCATCGCTACGAAGTGAACAATAACCTGCGCGACCAAATTGAAGCGGCCGGTATGAAGGTAAGTGGTTTGTCCACTGACAAACGCCTTGTTGAGGTTATCGAAATCCCGGATCATCCGTGGTTTGTTGCAGGTCAGTTCCACCCGGAGTTTACTTCCACTCCGCGTGACGGCCACCCGTTATTTACCGGGTTTGTAGCAGCAGCGCAAAAATACCAAAAAGAAAATCACTAATTTAAAACCTGGTACTTCTCTCTCCCGGAGTACCTTTTTACTTGTTGAGGAAATTAAAATGGCGAAGATCTCGCGTATCATTGGACGTGAAATTCTGGACTCCCGTGGCAACCCCACTGTAGAAGCAGACGTATATCTGGATTCAGGCGTAATGGGACGCGCTTGTGCACCTTCAGGCGCATCTACGGGTTCACGCGAAGCACTGGAACTGCGCGATGGCGACAAAGCCCGCTACCTGGGTAAAGGCGTAACAAAAGCGGTGGCTGCGGTTAACGACGCCATTGCACCTGCCCTGCTTGGAATGGACCCGGTTGCGCAAAGCGATATCGACAAAGCCATGATCGCCTTAGACGGTACCGAAAACAAAGAAAAGCTGGGTGCAAATGCTATCCTGGCAGTATCGCTGGCAGTAGCGAAAGCAGCCGCAGCCGAAAAAGGCGTGGCGCTATATGAGCACATCGCCGATCTGAACGGCACGCCTGGTCAGTACTCAATGCCAGTACCTATGATGAACATCATCAACGGTGGTGAGCACGCAGACAACAACGTTGATATTCAGGAATTCATGGTACAGCCAGTAGGTGCGAAGAGCTTCAAAGAAGCATTACGCATGGGCGCAGAGATCTTCCACAACCTGAAAAAAGTACTGTCTGCTAAAGGCCTGAACACTGCAGTTGGCGACGAAGGTGGTTTTGCACCAAACCTGAGTTCAAATGCTGAAGCCCTGGCTGTTATCGTTGAAGCAGTAGAAAAAGCCGGTTACAAAATGAATGAAGACATCACACTGGCACTGGACTGTGCAGCGTCTGAATTCTACAAAAACGGTAAATACGTGCTGTCGGGTGAAGACAAGTCATTTGATTCTGAAGCGTTTGGTGATTACCTGGCTGAACTTGCTGCCAAATACCCAATCGTGTCTATTGAAGACGGTCTCGACGAAAGCGACTGGGATGGCTGGGCAAGCCTGACCAAGAAAATTGGTAGTAAAGTGCAACTGGTTGGTGACGACCTGTTCGTAACTAACACCAAGATTCTGAAGCGCGGAATCGAAAACGGTATCGGTAACTCGATCCTGATCAAGTTCAACCAGATCGGTTCACTCACTGAAACCCTGGAAGCCATTAAAATGGCGAAAGATGCAGGCTTTACCGCCGTTATCTCTCACCGTTCAGGCGAAACTGAAGATGCCACTATTGCCGACCTGGCAGTAGGTACTGCAGCGGGCCAAATCAAAACAGGTTCACTGTGTCGTTCTGACCGTGTTGCTAAGTACAACCAACTGCTGCGTATCGAAGAAGCGCTGGCAGGTAAAGTGGCTTACAACGGTCGTAGCGAAATCAAAGGCCAGTAATAAATATGGGGCAGGCCAAACAGCCTGCCCCGTTTTTTATTGCCGTACCGATGACTACTCATGACGCAGCCTTCTGATCACGCTGATCTCGCGTCACAACAAACAGACTTCTTCCAGGCGGTTGAGTCTGACACCTCACAACGAGAACTTGCCGAGTTGTGCAACGCCCTGTATGAGCGGGAATTGCAAAATTTATCAACCTCCGGCCCCAGGCAAATTAACCTTTTGCGCCGCAGACTGGCGGGCTTAAGCCATCATGTTAAACGCACTGCACGCTTTTTGGTGAGTCGCACTACGCCACTTACACTGGATCAACACAATGCCAGCTGGCAAGCCAAACAGCCAGGGAAAAGTCCAGCCAGAAAGGCAGAACCCGACGACTGTTTACACTGGTTAGCAAAGTACGCAAAAGCAGGGCTGGTAGTGCCGGTGCGCGTACAGGAGTTTGATAACGAGCACATCGAGCTGGATTCCATAGATAAGGTTCAAACCGAGAACCAGACGCTGCACATCAATAAATTCGGCTGGTTCGATTTTTATGGCAACCCGTTGGAAGATGCGCGGTTCACGCCCCGGCAGATCAACCTGGTTAAACCCACCAAAGCCATAGTCACTTCGGCCTGTTGTGGCCATAGCTGGAACCACAAAGGTAAAACACTACCGCGCCGCTTATCGATTCGCGAAATGCTATTGGTCAGTACACTGGACTGGCGTCATTTTAGTGCCGCCAAATTGCCACCTAAATACTAGGGGCTGTTGGCCCTTACTGTATATTTTGGCAGCGAGTTGTGAGTCATTTAGACAAGGCAGAATCCACATAGTGTAGTTATTTTTTATAAGCGGTCGATAACGCGGCATAAATGACTAACAACTGCTGCCCTTCGGGTTCGTCATGGAAGGGTTTTACTCTTTGTCACAGGCCTTTGACATAGAATGACTATGCCTCAGAGGACGCGTCGTGATCTAAGTCGTTTTCGACTAGCCCTCAGGGATCACTCTGAGAGGGCAACCTTCTATGCGAATTGGTATAAAACGCTTCCATATAGAACCAAAATGATACAGCAAAGGACAACAGCCCCTAATTACAGCCCACTACTTACGGCCAAAGATGATTTTTATCCTAAAAATGGCCGAATACCGTAATTTATAACTAAAACTTATAGTGAAAATTGGATTCAGTGGTTGACCTTATCCCCCGCAGCCTGTACATTGACCCGCATTGAAACAGTCGCAAACATTCTGCTTTTCAGGACAACCATGTTTAAGCAAACGATGATTTTATCTCTTCTACTCCTTATGGCAGCAAGATTGCACGGGTAGATTGCGACTGAGCGAACAACACACAAAAACCCGTGCTAAGCACGGGTTTTTTTTTAACTTCACAACATGAGTACCAAGCCATGACGAATCAGGTAAAAATATTTGATACGACCTTGCGTGACGGCGAACAAGCTTTGCCAGCCAGTTTGAGTGTAAAAGAAAAACTGCAGATCGCACTGGCACTCGAGCGTCTTGGTGTGGATATCATTGAGGCCGGTTTCCCGGTGTCTTCTCCTGGTGATTTTAAATCGGTGCAAATGATTGCCCGGGAAATAAAGAATGCCACGGTAGCCGGATTGTCCCGCGCGTTGCCCGGCGATATCGACGCCTGTGGTGAAGCATTGCGGGTGGCGGAACAGTTCCGCATTCATACTTTTATTGCTACGTCAGACATTCATGTAAACAGTAAACTGAAAAAATCTCAGCAAGACATTGTTGAAATGGCAGTTGCCGCGGTTAAGCATGCTGGCCGCTATACCAATGACATTGAGTTTTCCTGTGAAGACGCTGGCCGCACCCATATCGACTACCTGTGCCGCATGGTAGAGGCCGTTATCAACGCGGGAGCCACCACGGTAAATATTCCCGATACCGTTGGGTATACCACACCAACAGAGTTTGGTGGGATCATCAAGCAGTTGTTTAACCGCGTACCCAATATCGACAAAGCCACCATATCTGTGCACTGTCACAACGATTTGGGATTGGCTGTAGCCAACTCGCTGGCTGCGGTAGAAAACGGTGCTCGCCAGGTTGAATGTACCATTAACGGCATTGGCGAGCGGGCGGGTAACTGCTCTCTGGAAGAGATTGCCATGATCCTGCAAACGCGTCAGGCCATGTACAACCTGAATACCAACATCAATTCGAAAGAAATCAGCCGTACCTCTAAACTGGTTAGCCAGTTGTGTAACATGCCGGTGCAGTCAAACAAAGCCATTGTGGGTAGCAATGCGTTCAGCCATTCGTCTGGTATTCACCAGGATGGTGTCTTAAAAGCGCAAAATACCTATGAAATCATGACACCGGAAAGTGTGGGGATTAACAAAAATCACCTGAACCTGACGTCGCGCTCTGGCCGTCATGTCATCAAACACCGTTTACACGAATTGGGTTACAAAGAAACCGATTACGATTTGGAAGCTATTTACAATGCCTTCCTGAAGCTGGCCGACAAAAAAGGTCAGGTGTACGACTACGATCTGGAAGCATTGCTGTTCTTCGATCAACAAAAACACGAGCAGGCGCATTATCAGTTAACTTACCTGCACGCCACATCGGGCAAGGAAATTATTCCCAGTGCCACCGTGCAGTTAAAAATTGGCGGTGACATTGTCACACGCAGCGAAATAGGGAATGGTCCGGTCGACGCGTCCTATAAGGCTATTATGGCCATGCTGGGCCACAACGATTTGGAAGTCGTCGACTTTAAACTGGATTCAAAAGGCGAAGGTGCAGACGCACTGGCCTCAGTGAGCGTGATCACTGAATACAAAGGCCGCCGTTTTCACGGCATTGGCCTGGCAACCGACATTGTAGAAGCCGGTGTAAAAGCCCTTATATTTGTATTGAACAACACGTATCTGGCTGATCAGATCGATCAGCAAAAGCATCAACAAGACCGCGTAGCAGGAGTATAAATGAGTCAGTATAACATTGCCGTACTTGCCGGAGATGGCATCGGCCCGGAAGTCATGCAGGAAGCCAATAAGGTACTGGATGCCATCGAACAAAAATTTTCTGTCTCATTTAACCGTACTGCATACCCTGTTGGTGGTTATGCCATTGATACAGAAGGCGAAGCGCTGCCAGCCAAAACATTGCTTGGCTGTGAACAGGCCGATGCGATCCTGTTCGGCTCTATTGGTGGTCCCAAGTGGGACACCCTGCCGCTGGAACAACGCCCGGAGCGCGCAGCCCTGTTAACACTGCGCAGTCACTTTGATCTATTCAGCAACCTGCGCCCGGCTAAAATTTACGCGGGTCTGGAAGACTTATCGCCATTGCGCAAAGACATTGCTTCCAGTGGTGTAGACGTACTGGTCATTCGTGAACTCACCAGTGGCATTTATTTTGGCAAGCCCAAAGGTCGCGAAGGTGAAGGCGAAGAAGAATACGCCTTCGATACCATGCGCTACAGCAAGCGTGAAATTCGCCGCATTGCTATCAGTGCTTTCGAAGCAGCAATGAAACGCAACAAACGCGTAACGTCTGTAGACAAAGCCAACGTACTGGTGTGCAGCCGCTTGTGGCGCGAAGTAACCGAGGAAGTGGCCAAAGACTACCCAGAGGTAGAACTGGAACACATTTATATCGACAACGCGACTATGCAGTTGATAAAAGACCCGGCACACTTTGACGTGATGCTGTGCTCCAATTTATTTGGCGACATTATTTCTGATGAATGCGCCATGATCACCGGCTCCATGGGTCTGCTACCTTCAGCCAGCCTGAATGGCGACGGATTTGGTATGTACGAACCCGCCGGCGGCTCAGCCCCTGACATTGCTGGTAAAGGCATAGCGAACCCTATCGCACAGATTCTGTCGGCATCCATGATGTTGCGTTACAGCCTGAACCTGACAGACGCAGCAGATGCTATCGACAATGCGGTAGTGAGCGTACTGGAAGCAGGTGTACTTACCGGCGAACTGCTGCCAGCAAGTCAACGTCACAAAGCGGCCACTACCGTACAGGTGGGTGACGCCATTGTTAAACACATTCTGGCTTAGGAGTACCCACACTCATGGCTAAAACCCTATACGATAAAGTCTGGCAAGCGCATGTGATTGACCAGATTGGCGATGACAGCTTAATTTATATCGACCGTCATCTGATCCACGAAGTCACCTCACCCCAGGCGTTTGCCGGGTTGAACGAGAAAGGTCGCAAGGTACGTCGTCCGGATCGCACGTTCGCCACGATGGATCACAGTATATCTACGCGCAGCCTGGCATTGGATGCGTGTGGTCCACAAAATCAGCTTCAGTTGCAAACACTGGCAAAAAACTGTGAAGAACACAATGTACAGCTATTCCCTGTGGGCCATCAAAAGCAAGGGATTGTGCATGTCATGGGCCCTGAGCTGGGTTTGATTTTACCTGGCATGACCGTGGTGTGTGGTGATTCTCATACGGCCACACACGGTGCGTTCGGCGCACTGGCGTTTGGCATTGGTACCTCACAGGTAGAGCACGTACTGGCTACCCAAACACTGAAGCAAAGCCGCGCAAAAACCATGCAAATCAAGGTCAATGGTAAGCTGGCAACCGGTATAACCGCCAAAGACATCATTCTGGCCATTATTGGTAAGATTGGTCACGCCGGTGCGACTGCCCACGTTATTGAATATTGTGGCGAAGCCATCGAAGCCTTATCGATGGAAGAGCGCATGACCATTTGTAACATGAGTATCGAAGCGGGTGCGAAGGCTGGCATGATTGCGCCTGACCAAACGACCTTCGATTACCTGCAAGGGCGCGAGTTCGCGCCAACAGGAGCCAATTGGGATGCAGCAGTGGCATACTGGAAAACCCTGTTTACCGATGAAGGGGCAACGTTCGATACCGTGGTTGAACTTCAGGCAGCTGATATTGCTCCTCAGGTAACCTGGGGAACTAACCCTGGTCAGGTTATCGGTGTCACAACGCCTGTCCCTGGTCCGGACGATTTCAGCGATCCGGTAGAAAAAGAGTCAGCCCGCAAAGCATTGGCCTACATGGGAATTAAAGCCGGTGATAAGTTAGCTGACATTCCGGTTTCACATGTGTTCATTGGCTCTTGTACTAATGGCCGAATTGAAGATTTACGTGCCGTAGCGTCGATTGCTAAACAAGGCAAAGTTGCCAGCAACGTAACGGCTATCATCGTACCCGGCTCAGGCGCCGTAAAACGTCAGGCCGAAGAAGAAGGTCTGGATAAAATATTTACTGATGCGGGTTTTGAATGGCGTTTACCCGGCTGTTCGATGTGTCTGGGTATGAACGATGACCTGCTGCAAGCCGGTGACCGTTGTGCGTCTACCAGCAACCGTAATTTTGAAGGCCGTCAGGGCCGCGGTGCACGCACTCACCTGGTGAGCCCGGCTATGGCCGCCGCTGCAGCATTGCGCGGTAAGTTCGCCGACGTCAGAGATTTTCAGGAGTAAACCATGAGCGAACCGACTACCGGAATTAGTGTATTAACCGGCACAGCCTGCCCATTGGATCAGGCCAACGTTGATACCGACCAAATTATTCCCAAGCAATTTCTGACCAGCGTAAGTCGCGCCGGATTTGGTAAGCACCTGTTCCACGACTGGCGTTATCTGGATCTGGAAGAAAAAGTACCGAATCCTGAATTTGTGTTAAACAAACCAGAGCATGCTGGTGCAACGATTTTGTTGTCACGCGAAAACTTTGGTTGCGGCTCCAGCCGTGAACACGCGCCTTGGGCACTCACTGATTTCGGATTTAAAGCCGTGATCGCCACCAGCTTTGCCGATATTTTTTACGGTAACTGCATGAACAACCAATTGCTGCCAATTGCACTCAACAGTGCACAAATGGATAGCATTTTTGCAGCGGTGGCCAGCGATGCGTCGGCTGAAATCAGTATCGACTTACCGTCACAAACCGTTGCGGTGGCAGGTCAAAGCTGGTCTTTCGAGATTGCCGCCCATCACAAAAACATTCTGGTGAAAGGATTAGATGCGATTGGTCAGACACTGGAGCTGGCTGAAACCATTGAAACGTTTGAAGCCAAACAACCTGCCTGGCTGTAAAAACCGGTTCAGTTAGCCGCTGTCAAAGGCGGCTAACTCGCTGTTCTCCATAAAATATATTCAGTTAATCCCATATTAAACAAAAGTTTAATTACTTATTGCTAAACTGCACTATAATTGCTTTTATTGAACGATTTATTGCCTATGTCATTGGGAGTGCGCATGCTTCGGTGTATCACCATCGATGAGTTATTACCTGGAATGTATGTCAATCAGGTACTCGATGATACGGGTAAGGTCAAAGTTCGCTCAAAGGGCGTGGTACGCTCAGAGGACGTGATTGCTGTATTGCGTTCTAAAGGGGTTGAACGAGTAGAGATTGATTGCTCAAAAGGACTGGCGCCGGCAGAAGAAATGCAGGCATTACAGCCATCTGCCATTGATTCGCCAGATGATAACATCACCGATAAAGCCCTCCTTCCGCCTCAGCAACAAGGCATTACCTCTGAAAGCCTGCAAGATGCAGAAGTGTTGTATCAAAAAGCCGTTACCATCCAGCAGCGCTTTCTTGAACAAATCAAAATGGGCAAAGGCGCTGATGTATCAAAGCTGACAGCCCTCACACAAAATATCCTTGAGAGTGTACTGGAAAATAAAGATGCGCTGATGTGCCTGAGCATGATTCAGCGTGGTAAGGACTTCCTGCTTGAACATTCAATAAACTGCAGTATTTACCTGGCCATTCTCACAAATGAACTGGGCTACTCGCAAAAGGAAGTCGAGCAAGCCAGTCTGGCCGGCCTGCTAATGGATACCGGTCTGGTCACTCTGCCCGATGAATTGTGTGTCCACGACAAGCACCTGAATGACGCACAACGCAAACAATATCAACAGCATGTCGCGGAATCCCTGGCGTTACTATCGCAGTCAGAAGGCATCACTGACACTGTAATTGACATTATCAGTCAGCACCATGAACGAGTGGATGGTTCTGGCTATCCCAATCAGTTACATGAGGCGGATATTCTTCCGTTGGCCAAAGCAGCCGCTGTTATCGACGAGTTTTCTCGCTTGGGAATGCCTGGTCCGTTTGGACGATCATTGCCGAATAACAAGGTGTTAAAGGCACTGTCGCAGAACCAAGGATTAGACCAATCACTGGTCAACCGGTTAATTGGAGTATTGGGTATTTACCCGGTTGGCTCGCTCGTTCGATTGAGTAGCGGCAAACTGGGTATCGTGAGCCAGAAAAACCCATCGAATCTACTCACACCGGTTGTGATGACGTTTTACAGCATAAATACCGGTCATTATTCCGAAATCAAACGCTTGGATCTGGCGAAAACCACTGACGAAATTGTTGCCAGTATTGGCCCTGAGGAATTTGCGATTAACCTACCCAAATTCTTCTCAGAGGTATTTATTCACCAAATGCCTGCCTGACGAATTCTATTGTTGTTAGGATCAACTCAGGCTCAACGCACGCTCACCAATCGGTGAGCGCTGTCATCGCAAATAACTCACCTTCAAAGCGCAATATCACACGCTGTGCCTCAATGTTGACGATTTGCACCCTGTCGTCAATCCAATCGCCTTCCGTTTTATCCTGACCATTCACTCTCACCCAGCGATCTCGTGGGATAGTTGCATACATGTGGGCACTGAAATCCATCGCAGGTAAGCGCGTCAATAAGCGCGCTGGTAATTGGTCGATTCTTTTGATGTCATCGTGCACAGTTACCTTCGGCGCCGAGGGTACCGGTTCCTCACCGCTGTCTTCTTTTTCTAAATCCGACAACACCTTATTAAATCTTGCCATTAGTTCCGGCGACACAGATACGTTATCATCCGGCTCAGCATTGATTATGTTTTCGTTGCTTTCAACTGCGGGTTGAACCACATCGGCATTTGACACAGCAGCACTATTCGCAAGCGGTTCAATTTGCTCCGTTGAACCAGAAATATCAGCAGGTACATGCTTGTCCTGAGCAACAGGATTACTATTTAAACTGGCCTGTAAGCTCTCTGCTGCCTGCTGCGGGGGCACTGAAACAGGATGCCGAACCACTGGCACAGGAGCAGTAATTTGAGAATACCAACCCGGCAACTTTGCCAGTACATAGCCGCTCGCCAGCCCGCCAACCCCAATTAATACATATAAAGCTGCGGGCCGGACAGCGCGCTGCCACCAGTTTGGCAACGCATTAACGGTAGGCAAAAACAGACTGCGGTTAAACTGCTCGTTAATGGCCGCATCCGTCTTTCTGGCCTGCGTATCAAATTGCCCGCGCAACAGCGCTTGTGTGGGTGTACTTACACTTTGCTGTGCATCATCAGCACAAATTTCTACTGTTTGTTCAGGGTCGATTTCTACTTCCTGAACCCCCATTTCAATCAGGCCCTGGATCATGGATGCACTGGTTATCAATCCGGATTTACGAATTTTTACCGGACCATTTTGTTGCGTGATCCGCACTATCATCATACCTGGCGTGGTGTCCTGAATGGCTAAAATTTTCATACCACACTACCCCACCCGTAGCCTATCACCAGCATAATGCAGAACACGGCGGCCATTGTCAGGGTCTTTTGCCCTTTCAAACGCTGCTCGACTACATCATCCCCCAGGATCTGACTGGCGGCCGCCATTAATAAATGCTTTTTCACGACCGCCTGCTGTTGGGTAAATGCCAGTGTCATTGCCCGGTCGCACAACAAATTAATTACCCTGGGTATACCCGCAGTTACTCTGTACATTGCACGCAAGGTAGCAGAGCTAAAAATACTGATATCGCCCCCCGCCACACTCAAGCGGTGTCCAATGTAGGCCTTCACCTCATCACCATTGAGCGGCAATAAGTGATAGCGCGCGGTGATACGTTGGGCCAACTGACGCAACTCATTGCGTTTAAGAAGCTGCTGTAATTCCGGCTGCCCAATCAACACTACTTTAAGCAGTTTCTCGCGATTGGTTTCCAGATTCGTCAGTAAGCGCAACTGTTCCAGTACTTCCGGTAACAGGTGCTGTGCTTCATCGATCATCAGTACTGTGTTTTTGCCAGCCGCGTGATTAGCCGCTAATTTGTTGAGTAGTTTATCGGTAAAGTACTTCAAACTGGCGTGCTGTAAGTCGTATTCAATGCCCAACTCATCACACACCGTTGCCAGCAGCTCAATGGCTGACAGCGTGGGATTGAGGATCATTGCGACTTGGGTGGAGTCGGGCAATTGTTGTAGCAGTTTACGGGAGACCGTTGTTTTACCCGTTCCCACCTCACCAGTCAGCATGACAAACCCGCCGCTTTCTCTTAAACCAAAGGTCAGATGAGCTAGCGCCTCTTTGTGACGTGGACTCATATAGAGATAGTCTGGATTGGGGGCAATGGAAAACGGGTTATCGGTTAACCCGAAATAATGTAAAAACATGTCTGGCCGATCGGAAGTTCCCTGTTGCCGGTAAACTATCAGACTCGGGGGCTAAGTCAACAACCCCGTGTTTTCATGCGCTTACTGAGGCATAATATCGGCTAAACAGTCAGACGAAAGAGACCTCATGCAAACCTATTTAGTTGGCGGCGCAGTACGCGACACCCTGCTTCACCGCCCCGTAACTGAGCGGGACTGGGTAGTAGTGGGCGCAACACCGTCACAACTATCAGACAAAGGGTTTCAACAGGTAGGCAAGGATTTCCCGGTGTTCCTGCATCCGAAAACCAAAGAGGAATACGCCCTTGCACGCACGGAGCGAAAGTCTGGCGCTGGGTACACCGGCTTTCAGTGTTATGCCAGCCCTGACGTGACGCTGGAAGAGGATTTGCGGCGCAGGGATTTAACGGTAAATGCCATGGCGATGGCCAGCGATGGCAATATTATTGATCCCTTTAACGGCCAGCAGGACCTGGCCAACCGTATACTGCGCCATGTTAGTGAGGCCTTTAGCGAAGACCCTTTACGGGTATTTCGGGTAGCGCGTTTTGCCGCGCGATACCACGCTTTGGGGTTTACGGTTGCACCCGAGACGCTCGCACTGATGACCGACATGTGCAACTCACCCGATATCCGCGCGCTCAGCCAGGAACGCGTATGGAAAGAAACCAGCCGCAGCCTGATGGAAGACTCCCCTTCGGTCTATTTCAGTATTCTAAAAACCGTGGGTGCTTTACAAGTATGGATGCCCGAGTTTCATCAACTCGAGTCGATACACGCAGTATTATTCCAACTGGATAAAGCGGCTTCCGATGGTGCGGATTTACCCACTCGATGGGCAGTACTGTGCGCAGATTTATCTTATAGTCAGGTGCAAGCACTGGGAAAACAACTGAAAGTACCAAATCTGGAACAGGATGCCGCCCTCATCGCCTGCCAGTTTGTAAGTCAACTGACAAGCGCTCAGACAGATGCAACCCTGCTATTAGATCTTCTGAATGCCGTTGACGCCTGGCGCAGACCTGAGCGATTAACGCTCTTGTTAAATGCGGGTCTGTATTGGCCAGTAAAACAGGCATCCCCACTGTTAATTGAGCGCTTTACAACAGCGCTCAACCGAGCCCGGCAAATTGATGTTCAAAGCATCATTGCAAGTGGCGCAAAAGGCCCACAAATTAAATCCCGGCTAACTGAGTTACGATGGCAATCAATTTCTGAATATCTGGCTGAATGTGGCGGTGATCGCAACAATTAGTGCTACAATGGCACCATTAACGATGTATATACCTGACTCTAGATGACATTTGAAGAATTAGAACTCGACGACAAACTTTGCCACGCCCTAAAGGACATGGGCTTAAGCCGCCCTACGACCATCCAAAGCATGGTGGTACCGGTTGCGATGGAAGGCAAGGATGTGCTGGCGTCAGCCCCCACCGGAACAGGAAAAACCCTGGCGTTTCTTTTACCTGCCTGTCAGTTTTTACTCGATTTTCCCCGCCAGCAGCCCGGTGCAACACGTATATTAATTTTAACTCCAACTCGCGAACTTGCCTTGCAAGTACATGAGCAGGCCGTGGCGCTGACTCAACACACTAATTTGGTGTGCGGCGTGATAACCGGGGGAATTAACTACGGTACCGACAAAGAAACACTCAGTCAGAATCTGGATATTCTGGTTGCTACACCAGGGCGGTTATTTGAGCATATTCAACAAGAAAGTGCCGACTGCCGTGATATTGAGTGCCTGATCCTGGATGAAGCCGATCGCATGCTCGACATGGGATTTTCGGCCATTGTAAATCAAATTGCCTCTGAAGCACGCTGGCGTAAACAGAACATGTTGTTCTCTGCCACGCTTGAAGGACCCGGCGTAAAGCATTTCTCAGAAAACCTGCTCAATGAACCAACGGTGGTAGAGGCGGATCCGCCGCGCAGAGAAAAAGCGAAAATTCACCAGTGGTACCATCTGGCCGATGATCTGGACCACAAAGTTGCGCTGCTAAAACACATTTTAACCACCCAAACCACAAGCGCTGTGGTATTTGTTAAAACGCGCGAACGCTTGCAGTGGCTTAGAGAGCAACTACAAAAACAAGGCATCGAAGTGTGTTACCTGCAAGGTGAAATGCCACAGGACAAACGCATTGCATCCCTGGCGCGCTTTAAAAGCGGTACTGTTCCTGTTCTGCTGGCCACCGATGTAGCCGCCAGGGGCATCGACGTGCCCAACGTTAGCCACGTTATTAACTTTGATATGCCACGTAAAGCGGACGTGTACGTTCACCGAATCGGCAGAACCGGTCGCGCCGGCGCCAAAGGCACAGCCATCGCGCTGGTAGAGGCCCATGATTTTGAAATGATTGGTCGCGTAGAGCGTTACATGGGAGAACCTATCAAAGCCCGGGTTATTGCTGAGCTGCGCCCCAAACACAAAGCGCCATCTACAAAGGGTAAAAAGAAACCCGCTAAAACCAAAGCACAGGTTAAAGCCAAAGCGAAGAAAATAGCCAAGGCAGCAAAAGGAAAACCAGGTAAATGAGCTTTCCACAAAAAATAGTACTGGCCACGGGTAATGCGGGCAAAGTAAAGGAATTTGCCAGTCTGTTTGAATCTTTATCCATTGAAGTAGTGCCGCAAAGTGCGCTGAATGTTAGCAGCGTACCTGAAACCGGTACCACCTTCGTGGAAAATGCCATTATTAAAGCGCGTCACGCAGCCCGGGAAACGGGCTTGCCGGCGATTGCAGATGACTCAGGCTTAGTTGTGGATTTACTTGGCGGCGCACCGGGCATTTACTCTTCCCGTTATGCTGGCGAAGACGCATCAGACGACGACAATATCAGTAAACTGCTCGAAGCACTGGGTGACAGCAATCAGCGTAATGCCCATTTTCAGTGCGTGCTGGTGTTTATGCGCCATGCTGATGATCCCGTTCCCTTGATCAGCGAAGGTCAATGGCAAGGCAGTATTACCCGTCAACGTCACGGTGACGGAGGATTTGGTTACGATCCGGTATTTTACGCAAACCGTTTTAAGTGCACTGCCGCTGAACTCACCAAGGCACAAAAAAACGACGTAAGCCACCGTGGTCTGGCTATGCAACAATTACTCACCAGTATGAAGCACAACTTTGCGTAATCCGCCGTTAAGCCTGTACATCCACATACCCTGGTGTGTTCAAAAGTGTCCATACTGTGATTTTAATTCACACGCGCAAAAAGGGGCTCTGCCTGAAAAGGAATACGTAGCGCACCTTCTTGATGACCTGGCGACCGACGCCAAGCTTACCGGCGAGCGGGAAATCACGACCATTTTTATTGGTGGTGGCACGCCCAGTTTGTTTACACCTGACAGTATTCACGCCTTACTGGCAGGGGTAAAAACTCGCGTCCCCTTAGCGGCTAATGCCGAAATTACCATGGAAGCCAACCCAGGCACCATAGAAGCAGCGCGATTCGACGGATTTGTGCAAGCTGGAGTGAACCGATTCTCGGTGGGTGTGCAGAGTTTTCAGCCAGTGCATCTCAGCGTGCTCGGGCGTATACACGATGACGTTCAGGCGCGCTTTGCACTAGGCCAGGCAAAGCAAAGCGGTGCGCGCAGTTTGAACATTGATTTAATGCACGGACTGCCTGAGCAAACCCTGGAAAATGCACTGCAGGATCTTGAAAGTGCGATAGCCGAGCAACCGGAGCACTTGTCGTGGTATCAGCTTACTATAGAGCCAAATACCCCATTTTACTCCCGTCCGCCGGAATTACCGGATGACGACATACTCTGGGACATTCAACAGGCCGGGCACGCCATGCTTAACGCTGCCGGTTTTCAACAGTACGAAATTTCGGGATACAGCAAGCCAGGTTATCAGTGTCAGCATAACCTGAACTACTGGCGATTTGGTGATTATATTGGCATTGGCTGCGGTGCTCACGGCAAGATTACCAATGCCCTCAGTGGCACCATTACACGTACTGTAAAAGTGAAACACCCTCGCGGCTATATGGCGATCGGCAGAGATTACCTGGATACTCAACATCAGGTAATACATCAAGACCTGGCATTTGAGTTTTTTATGAACCGCTTTCGCCTGGTTGAGCCCTGCCCTAAAGCCGATTTTGAGGATTTTACCGGCACGACACTTTCTGCTGAACAACAACATGAACTGGACCGGGCTGTGGCACAAGCTTTGCTGGTTGACTCAGGCACACACTGGCAGGTCACTGAGCGTGGAAGACGCTACCTGAATAGTTTACTCAGTGCATTTGTGTAGCACATAGCCAAACCAGCTCCGCTGATTTTCGTGAATTCAGGAAAATCGATAATAAAAAACCGGGTTGTCTGTCATATCCGTGTCCGTATGCGGCGTTAAAAGACACACCAAGCTCATGCGCGAGTATTGCTAACTGCAAAATATAGGGGTAATCTCTTATTGTATTTTGCAAAGTATTGTCAATCTTTTTTACACAATGCCTAGTCAACGACCATTTACAAATTGCAAAACATTTTAAAATGAATAAGTTGCAATATTTGGCACGTATTTTTCATACTGACAATATATTTCTTTTGAGAAAGGATCGAGGAGAGGTAAATGGAGTCAAATAAGTCAAAACAATCACGTCGCAGTTTTATCAAAAAGGCGGCGGCCGGTGCAGCTATTACGTCGTTACCGGTTAAGTCTGTTTGGGCGACGACCTCTTGCAGCATGTCAGGCCAGTTATCAGGCAACCTTTCTCAAACATCAGGCAACGTTGAACCTGTTTGTGAGGTGCCCATTTTGTCCGGCGGTCGCTCTCCCGGTTTTTGGTACAACGGCAATCAGTTGAGCGTAAGTAACCCTGGTAAAGCGGTTAACGATGTATTCCCTCAAATGGGCTCAAAAGCATCCGAAGCAACGCAAAAATGCTGGGTTAGAATGGTATTGTCGGTGCGTGACAACAACCAGTTGGGTATAAACTCTACGCTGGCCAATATGATCGGCGTAAGTACTTCAATTACCCTTACACAGGCGTTCATGTACAGTGGAACACATAAAGATGTGTTGAGACACGGTGCAGCTGTGTACCTGAATACTTACTTCGAACTGTATAATGGTGTTGCAACTAGTTTTAGTGAAGCACAGTCACGTATGGCGGCAGAGGAAGTCGCTAATATGGTGATGAACAAACTCTATCTTGAAGGTAGTTGGGCAACAGACAGTAACCTTGGCTATAACGACGGTTACTCGAAAGCGTCTTCTTCGAGTTTCTTATTCTCAAACATGTCTTGCTAATCAAGCGGGTTTGAAAAAGTGGACATTTGCCGCATCTGTTGAGATGCGGCCATTCCTTGATAATTCTGGTATTGTGTTGTTTGACCATTTCGCCAGTCAGACACATCTCCTTCGTTTCGTCCCAGACTTACAGTCTATCCCCGATTTTTCGGCCCCCTTTACATCCGACGACATCAATACGTGTTTTGGTTCTGAAAATGGCACGCTTAATATACTAGTCGGTCGAAACCTGGTTGTGCCGCTTGAACATTAATTATTTAAATATTGGCCTGTTGCAAGCTGATTGCATTGCCCTGCCTGATGCAGCAATGTTAAGTGCCAGACTTATCTACGGCGACGCGCCCCGGCAGGATATGTCCAGTTTCTGCGTAGCAGTAAAACCAGCCTCTCTTATACGTCGCTTGATTAAGCCTATTGTGCAATTTGAGTGTAATTTTAGCGTGCCATTCAAGCCGTTACCGCAAAGCCAAAGTTATGCGTTGTTGGAATGGGGGCTAAACTGGTGTCTGGCAACGGGCCACTTTAATCATTTGCTTCTGCATGCCGCAGTGTTGGTAAAAGATGGGCAGGCTATTTTATTTCCTGCGATGCCAGGATCAGGTAAAAGTACCTTAACCGCCTGGCTGGGCATACATGGTTGGAAAGTGTATTCCGACGAAATGGCGGTGATTGATTTGGTTGCTGGTACCGTGCAGCCGCTTTATCGCCCTATTTGTTTAAAGAATCAGTCAATAGATTTGGTAAAGCAGTGGTCGCCAAACGCCGTACTCACCCCTACTTGTCACGATACCGCTAAAGGGAGCGTGGCTCATCTTAAAGCGCATCATTGGGAAGAGTATGCAACATTTCAGCCCGCGCGCATCGTGGGTGTGGTCTTCCCCAAGTATGACGCATCCGCCACAGAGCCAAAACTATTCACCGTAGACAAACTACAAACCTATGAAAGCCTCTATAGCAATGCCTTCAATTACCATGTTTTAGGACAACAGTCGTTTGAAATCCTGCTTAACGTGGTAAATCACATCCAGGGCTTTGAAGTACATTATGCCTCGCTTGATTTCATGAGTGACTTTTTACAGGATGAATTGTTGTCGTGAAGCAACTGCAATGTACTGGATTTACTTCGATTATCGCTAATCCTAAACTTGCTTATTCGCTTGCATCTGAGGATTGGCAAAGTGTGTTGTGGATTTTAGAAACCGCTCGTCTGGATGCCTGGTTGGCCGCGCAGTTGCAACCATTAGACGTAATAGGTAGCCTGCCGGATACTGTGAAAATCAGGTTATCCAGTGCTATTACCTACGCTAAAAGACAACAACAGCAAGTTACTTACGAATGCGTAACACTGACAAGGCTATTGGCAGAAAAGCATATTGAACCCATGTTCCTGAAAGGAGCAGCCTATGTTATCAGCCCTGCCTTTCAGAGTGCCGGTAGAATTTGTTCAGACATCGACGCATTGGTCAAACGCGAAGAATTGGAAATAGCAGAACGTCATCTGAAGATGAACCTTTGGCTTTCTAAAGAGGTAGATGACTATGACGACAAGTACTACCGCGAATATGCTCACGAAATTCCGCCCATGATGCAAGCTGAACGGGGCACGATACTGGATTTACACCATAATCTGTTTTTACCAGTGAGTGGCCGCGCTCCCGACATTGCGCAGTTCTGGGGCTCGCGAATTCAAACAGAAAACGGATTATCCACACTATCACCTGCCGCCGCGCTGGTTCACAGTATGATTCACCTGTTAATGAACGAAGAAGTCACCTTTGGCTTGCGCGATTGTTTGGATATGCAGTCGATAATCGATACTCACCATAGTGAACCTTTCTGGCAAGACGTTCACCAATTAGTAGCAGACAATGGTTTCCACGAGGAATTTCAATTGCTAATGTCTCTTCTCTGCAGCTTGTTTAATCGTGACACAGTTAAACAGCAAATCAGCCTGGGGCATTTCAACAATAGCCTTAAAAATCGTTTCTGGCTTTGGTGTTATAGCAAAGCTGTGTTGCCCGATCACCCTTTGCTACACAATCCATTTGCTGGCATAGCAAGAGCCGCCGTATATTGCAGGGGGCACAGTCAGAAAATGCCTCTGGTAACTTTACTGAAACACAGCACGGTAAAAATGTACAAAGCAATGCGAAAAGCGCTGGTTGGCGAGCCGGATGAATAAACCAGATAGGTTGGATTTCATATGCGTGACAGGCGTACTGCACTCATAAAGGAAGCAGGATGATTAACGAACTACACATACATCAGTTAGCTGACATCTGTCGTCTGGCGTCCGATGTCGAAATTTTACCCCGTTTCAGGCATCTCGGCGAAGACCAGGTCGAGCAAAAGCAAAATCACAATGACCTGGTAACTATTGCCGATAAAGCCGCAGAAACCTTTATCATGGCAAAGCTACGAGCCTTGTTTCCGGATGCTCTGTTAATTGGTGAAGAAAGTGTGTACGCAGATGCGTCTGCGTTGGCGATGTTCAACGAAGCTGAACTCAGTTTTGTGTTGGATCCCATTGACGGTACCTGGCACTATGCCAATGGCTCTGTGAATTTTGGCGTGATGTTAGGTATTGCGCACTTTGGTGAAATGATTGGCGGCATTATTTTTGAGCCTGTCACTGGCGACTATCTTTGGGCCATTAAAGGCAAAGGCGCCTTTGATCGAATAAAAGGCGTAGACCATCCGTTACGCGTTGGCCGTCATGCCGACCTTGCGCTTTCAGACACTATAGGATGCTACTCTTTTGGTGTAACCAAGGAATCTGAGCGCGATAAAGCCGTTAAAGCGGTGATGCAAATGGGAAGAATAATGGATTACCGCTGTGCCGCCGCAGAATACAGATTGCTGGTTACCGGCGCTGTCTCATATACCATCTTCCAAAATACGCTAAATTTATGGGATCACGGCGCCGGGCAGTTAATTGCAACCGAAGCGGGCGCATGTTCCAAAATGTTGAATGGCCAACCCTATGAAGCGCAAATAAACGGCAAGCTGATTGTGGCCGAAAGCGAAGCGCGATGGGAAGAACTTGCAGCCCTGTTCCGCTAATGGCAATTACCTGTTCAATTATTTAAGATATCGGTTATCAGCTGTAGCACACGCGCTTTGCATATCAGGGATCAATAGCTAAATGGGACTTTTGAAAAGGATTAACCTGGCTTTCAGTCGGCGCGTTCACTGGCGTTTACCCACAGCACTCACCGAGCCGTTATTTCCTGAATACGAACAACTGATCTGGCAATACAGTAACCAACTGGAGGCCGGAATAATACTGGACGTGGGGGCGGGATATCTACTCCCCGATTCACTAAAGAACCTGCGAAAGGCAGAAGTGAAGCTTATTGGTATGGATATTCTGCCATCGTCGCTGAATAAGAATACCGACCTTGATGCAGCCATCGTCGCTGATGCCTGCAAACGCTGGCCATTTGATGATAATTCAATTGATCTGGTGATCAGTCGTTCTGTAATGGAACACCTTTACGACAATAAAGCCTTCACAAATGAGATGTATAGATGCCTCAAACCCGGAGGAAAATGTGTACATGTGCTGCCCGGTAAAAACGCCCCATTTTCTTTGCTTAACCGCCTGCTCCCAAACAAGGTAACTAAAAAGCTGGTGGAATGGGCATTCCCGGAAAGAAAAGGTGAACTGGGTTTTGTTGCCTATTACCATTATTGCTCCTACCCTTCATTAAAGCGCTTACTGGAAACACAAGGCTTCGCCATTGAGTACAAACGGCTTCGGTATTACCAGTCAGCCTATTACGTTGCGGTATTTCCGGTGTATTTAGTATCTGCTATTTATGACTGGGTAATGTGGAAGTGTGGAGCCAGAAGACTGGCATCGCAAATTCTGATTGTTGCCAACAAGCCAGATATAAAATAATTCGCGTCCTTGTTCCAGTTACTCTGGCATTTCACTTTCCCCTTTTGCATCCATACACTACATTTATTGCTAGTAATGTTAATACCACTGGCACATGGATGATTAGCCATAGGAAGTATCAGCCGGAGTTTCTATGTCAATTCAACGAAAGTTTTTAGCTGCAATATCAACTGTAATCGCTGTCTTTGCTCTGGTCATTGCCGGGATCACAGTGATTACCACCACGTCGTCAGTAGACGAACAAGTGTCTACACAAAAGCAACAAACGGCAGACCGCCTGCAGAATATATTAACGGTTACCGACAGCCTGATGCATGAGCGGGTGAAAAGCAGCATGACGCTGTTAAAACAACGTGGTCTTGAGATTGGGACACCGTCGCAGGGCGATTCTGTGATGGTGAAAGAAACCTCAGCTCAACAATTACTATTGGGTAATACCCCCCAGGCAAATAACTTTGCTTTAGTTGACGACCTGACCGCAGTCATGGGCGGTACCGCTACCTTGTTTAGCAAAACCGGCGAAGATTTCATTCGGGTTAGCACCAATGTAATAAAAGACGGTCAGCGCGCTATTGGTACAAAGCTGGCGCCGCAAGGCAAAGCCATGGCAAACATTCGCAAGGGCATCGCCTACTACGGTGCCGTAGATATTCTGGGCAGCCCGTACCTTACCGGATATGAACCGATGACCAATTCGTCCGGACAGGTGATAGGTATTTGGTATGTGGGTTATTCAGCTGATTTGAACGTACTCGAACAAGCAATTAGCCAGAGCCGGTTACTGGAAGAAGGTTTTGTTGCTTTGCGTGACGGTAAAGGCACTATTCGAATGCATTCAAGTCATGTATCTGATGCCGATGTAGAACGTGCCCTCTCCGACAAAGACGTCTGGTCTGTAACGGTTATCCCCTTCGAGAAATGGGGTTACGACCTGGTTCTTGTTGCGTCTCAAAGTGAAAAATCTTCTATGGTGAGCACTGCCGTATTTGGCGTACTGGTAAAAATTATTCTGGCCAGCGCAGCCGTTCTCGGCACCATATTTGTGCTCATTAACCACATTATAGGCAAGCCGCTCAATGAATTTATCAACGTTGTTAATGATCTCGCCTCTGGCGAAGGTAATCTGACTTTCCGGTTTAATTCAGCCCGAAGTGATGAGTTTGGCCAGATGTCGCGGGCCTTCAATAAATTGCTGGAGCAATTACAAGACACACTCAAGTCAGTGGCGTCTGCTACCGATGCAATGTTAAACCAGTCTCAACAGCTTAAAGATACCGCGCAGCGTTCCAGTAACAGCGTGTCGGCACTGTCGAAGGAATCTCAGGCCATTGATAGCGCCATAACCAGACTCCAACAAAATGCTGCCGCAGTGTGTGATAACATTGGACGCGCCACAGAAGCAGCCTCTGCTGCCGATAAAGACACACGCACGAGTGTGAGTGTACTAACCGCTACCATTAAGGATATCGAAACCCAGGCTCAGGACGTAGATGCATCCGTTCAGGTGATCAGTGAACTGGCGAAAGCCAGTGAAGAAATCAGCGGTGTAATGGATGTAATACGTAACATTGCAGAACAAACTAATCTGTTGGCACTGAATGCTGCTATTGAAGCTGCTCGTGCCGGTGAACAAGGGCGTGGATTCGCGGTAGTGGCCGATGAAGTGCGTTCTCTTGCCAGTCGTACACAAACGTCAACCGAAGAAATACGCTTAATGATTGAAAAACTGCAACAAGGGAGTCGTGAAGCATCGCAAAAAATGCAGAATAATAAGGAAAACGCCTATGCAACCGTGTCGGTAACGCAAAATGCCGGCACATCCCTGCAAAAATCACTAGGGGCCGTCGCCACCATAACCACACTGAATAAAGAGACGTCGGATATGGCTAGCCATCAAAATGATATTGCCAGAGAAGTCAATAAACGCCTTTCAGGTATTCAAAGCGTTGGACAGGAAAATCTGACCTATGCGGCTTCTGTGTCTGAAAACTGTTCGAAGTTGGTACAACAAATTCAACAAATGCAACAGCAGCTAAAACGTTACCGCTTCTGATGTAAAAAAGGACAAACGCTGTTGAGCGTTTGTCCTTCTGCTTTCTGTTAATGCCAACTCGCATAACAATTTACCCCCCTTAGCCCTACGGAATCACTCTGATAAGGCAAACTTCTATGCGAATTGGTATAAAAAATCGTTATTTCAGGCCAAATACACCTTTAAATGCTTAAACCCTGCAAGCGATAAGCAAGCATCCCGTTAATGTCCAAAATACTGATCTCATGACGCTGAGGACCAAAGTAACACACACCAGATGTTTGATATAAGTTTGCTGCAGTTGAAGGCAACGCAGGTGCAATACTACAGGTATCCAGCGGAAAAATACTCATTACAGATGACACAACTAAACCCACTAAGGGATAACGCTCGTTTCCATCCACAATAATTATTCTTGATGGCTCAGCCGGAGATTGTTCCGTAAGGTGACTTCTGCCTGTTAAATCAATCACCGGTACTCGCTCATCCTGCCAACAAACATAACCCACAATGTCAGTCTGCTTTTTGTATTCCTGAGCTACTAGCGCGGAGAGTCGCTCTACAGACTTTACACGTGAACTATCAAGTGCGATGGCGTGCTCGTTTAATGATACACACATATACTCTGTCCAATGATGTTCACACGGCAATTCCGCCTTGCCAGGTGTCGTTAAAAACGAAGACAAACTATCAGGTGAGTCGTAAGCAAGACTCATCCAACTTTCTTTCGAATCAGCTCTCTCGGGATTGACTAGTTGATCGTCTGATTCGACGTTTTCGAGTTCAAAAGCTAACGCTTCTTGCTTAAGCAATGCGTTTATAACAAACGTCGAATCACCTTTTTTGAGCAAATGACGATAGGTAACCTGAAGGATAGTAGGAGTACACTGCAACATAAAAAATCCAACAACTACACGGATTAATACACAGTTTCAATGTATCGTATTCAAAAACTATTATGGTATTAATTCAAATACCATTAAATAAAATACAAGACCAAAATAGCTTGCATAATTTATGAAATATGCATTTGAAGCCAAAAATCAAAATGCACTAATGTCACTAAAGTCACGTCATGTGTATATAAATGAATATCTTACGCATCTACACCATAACTAACAATGTGTTAAATTATCGCCCTGGACCGTTGTTTATACAAAAGTAGAAAGAAAAATTTATTTTCTATAATTACCACTTTAGTTAAGGTACTTTTCACGATTCACTTCGGGTAAGTTTAAAAAAGAACGCTCTGTTACTCACTATCAAGGCACTGGTTGGTTACTTCACTGTATCGCCGAAGTCACAAA
>NZ_JBLBUE010000250.1:0-3443 GCF_047290655.1 Alteromonas sp. AMM-1
AAAAAGAAGCAGCTGAACGCGCAGAGTTGGAAAGAATTATGCAAGAGCAGCTTGCTAAAGAACAGGAAGCTATGCAGCAACAGCGCCGGCAGCACGTTTTATCGGAAAAAAAGCGGTATCAGGCGTTGATCCATCAAACCATAAAACGCTATTTGAATGGTGATTTCAAGGGTAAAACCTGCCGTTTGAATATCAAATTGGCTACAACCGGTCTGGTTACTAAAGTAACAATTTTAGACGGGGATCCTGCGTTGTGCCGTGCTGCCCAAAGTGCTGTGTTAAGACCAGACAAACTGCCAGTGTCTGATGACCCTGCTGTTTACGAAGAATTAAAAGACATTAATCTGAAGGTGGAGTTGAATAGCCTATGAAAAAATTGGGTCTGTGGATAGCGTTAACATACCTAAGTTGCATCGGGTCAGTGCATGCTGCATTGGAAATCGTGATCACTGAAGGGGTTGATAGCGCCAGACCAATCGCCGTGGTTCCGTTTAAATGGCAGGGCGAGGGGTTGTTACCCGATAATCTCACCGACGTAGTGATGGCTGATTTACGCCGCAGCGGTAAATTCAATCCCATTGTTCCAGCCTCAATGCCACAGTATCCATCTACCGACAGTGAAGTGGATTACGCTGCCTGGGCGTCAATGGGGCTCGATACCATTGTGGTCGGCAAAGTTCAAAGCGAAGGCGCCGACCGTTATCTGGTGTCGTTTGAAATTATTGATGTGTTACGTGGCCAGATCACCGGCGGCGAATCGAAGGTGTTAGGTAAAGATGGCACATTGGTAAACAGTAAGGATCACATTGTCGATCAGCGTCAGGTTGTTATTGGTGGTGGTGATTTCAGACAATATGCGCATCGAATCAGTGATGTGGTATACGAAAAGCTAACCGGAGTGCGCGGTGCGTTTTTAACGCGAATTGCGTACGTTATTGTGCGCGACCGCGAAACAGTGAAATTACCATATCAGTTGGTGATTGCTGATTACGACGGATTTAACGAAACACGATTATTATCGTCGCCTGAGCCGTTGATGTCACCAGCGTGGTCGCCGGATGGTAATAAGCTTGCTTATGTGAGTTTTGAGAATAAACGTCCGCAGATTTTTATTCAGGATATTTACACCATGCAACGTGAGAAAATAACTGATTTTCCTGGCATTAATGGTAGTCCTGTGTTTTCGCCGGATGGCAGACAGCTGGCGATGGTATTGTCTAAAGACGGCAATCCTGAAATTTATGTAATGGACTTAGCCACGAAGAATTTGCGCAGAATTACCCAGAATAGAGCCATTGATACTGAACCCTCGTGGTCTCCCGACGGCAAGAGTCTGATTTTTAGCTCTGAACGGGGTGGTAAACCACAGATTTATCGCGTAAATTTAGATAATGGCACGGTTAGACGTTTAACCTTTGAAGGTGAACAGAACCTTGGGGCCACTTTTACACCGGATGGGGATGAGATTGTGTTGGTTAACCGAACACGCGGTGATTACCACATCGCCCGCCAGGAATTAAAAAATGGAGCAATTCAGGTACTCACGAGAACATTATTAGATGAATCTCCCAGTATCGCTCCGAACGGAAGCATGATAATTTATAGTACATTATTCGGAGATACCCAGGTATTGTCATTAGTGTCGCTGGATGGGCGCTTTAAAGCGAGGTTACCGGTAGCTGACGGGCAAGTTAAATCGCCTAGTTGGTCACCGTTTTTGTTTTAACATTTAACATATTAGAAATAAGTAAGTATAAGGATTAAGAGGATGCAACTTAATAAAGTAATGAAGAGCTTCATCATCGCCCTGCCAGTGGTGACTATGATGGCATGTTCATCAGGTCCTAGCGAAGAGGAACTGGCAGCGGAGCGCAACCGCATTGCCCAGCAGCAAGCTGCTGAAGAACAAGCTCAGAAAGATGCTCAGGAAGCGAAAGTTAAAGCCGAAGCTGCCCAGCGTGTAAAAATGCAGGAAGAGCAGAGCAAGCGTGATTTAGCTGCGCTGATGAATGAACAAACAGTTTACTTTGACTTCGACCGTTCTAACATCAAGTCTGAGTTTTACCCTGTTCTACAAAAACATGCTGATTACCTGATGAAAAACCCAGGTAAGAAGATTGTTGTTGAAGGTCACTGTGACCAGCGCGGTACACCAGAGTACAACATTGCACTGGGCGAGCGTCGTGCACAAGCTGTTCAGACTTATCTGTTGAACGCAGGTGTGAGCTCAAGCCAGGTAACAGTTGTGTCTTACGGTGAAGAAAAACCTGCGGTAATGGGGTCATCTGAGTATGCGTTTGCTCAGAACCGCCGTGGCGTAATTGTTTATCAATAAGATGACGTACCGTAAAGGTAATGTGTTGAAAGCCGTTGTCGTAATGACAACGGCTTTGCTGTGTCTACCGGTTGCGTATGGACAGTCCACTGGAGCTCCTGTTTACTCCGTAGGCGGGAGCGACATTGAATCGCGTTTAACTGTACTTGAAACACAGGTTAAAAACCGGGCAGATATGCAGCATCGCCTCCAGCAGCAAATTGACAACATGCAACTGGAATTAGATGAATTGCGCGGTGCGGTTGAAGTGCACACCAACCAGTTACAAAAAGTATTGGATCGCCAACGGGAATTGTATCTCGAGATCGATAAACGTGTAGAAGCGTTGAAATCATCAGCGACTGTACCTGTGACGAGCGGTAACACAGCAAACGTGCCCACTACCACAGCGCCAGCACAAGCCTCCACTAAAACGGTAACAGCAGCGACAGCTGCGTCGGGTCTTTCAGAATCCGATGCCTATGAAAAGGCAGTCAATCTGATCCTGAAATCCAGAGAGTACGATAAAGCCATCCCAGAGTTTCAGGCATTTCTTGCCCGTTTCCCAGAGAGCAGCTATGCACCTAATGCGCATTACTGGCTGGGGCAGCTGTTGTTTAATAAGCAGCAGTGGCAGGAAGCTACCGAACAGTTTGATATTGTAGCCAATAAGTTTGCAGATTCTGCCAAGCGTCCGGATGCACTATTAAAACTTGGTGTGATTGCTGAAAGTACCGGTGACATGGCAAAAGCAAAACAATTGTTCCAGCAAGTGATTACAGAATACCCAAATTCGTCAGCCAGAAAATTGGCTGAAGCGCGTTTGTAATTTTTTTTGCGGAAAATTAAAAAAAGGAGCCCTGGAGCTCCTTTTTTGTTGTGTGAAAAAACTGACCGTTTGCTTAAGTTTTTACGCGATGAAACTTGCTAAGGTGCAATTGTGGGACTAAAGTTTGACCGATTTGTTTTGTTTTTGAGCGTTTAAACTTTTTTTGGCAGAAAAGTGAAAATAAATGCATTTTTAAGGTTGCACACACGCCGGAAATAAGTATTATATGCGCCCGTCGCCAAGACAAGGTGACAGCGGTAATCGATGGGTCGTTAGCTCAGTTGGTAGAGCAGTTGACTT
>NZ_JBLBUE010000251.1:0-3408 GCF_047290655.1 Alteromonas sp. AMM-1
AAGCGGAATAGATGTCGGCCCCTTTGTCTGTAGCCGCTTGTGCCAGGCCTTTGGGCAGTGCGCTGCCTCCAATCAGGATTTTCCAGTCATCAAATCTTGCCTGCTGACCTTTTTCGCACCCCAGTAACATTTGTAAAATGGTAGGCACGCAGTGTGAAAAGTCCACTTTGTAGCGCTGGATCAGGTCAACCAGCATATTGGGCTCGTAGCGTCCGGGATAAATTTGCGTGGCGTTTAGCATGACTGCGGCATAGGGCACACCCCAGGCATGTACGTGGAACATCGGTGTAATGGGCATGTACACCGAATTGGAACGAAGTAACGGCAAGCCTTCATAACTGCCCAGCATGCCCACCAGATTCATGGTATGCAACACCAATTGACGATGGCTGAAATACACCCCTTTCGGATTGCCCGTTGTGCCAGTGGTATAAAAGGTAGTGGCGATGCTGTTTTCATCAAAGTCAGGGAAGTCATACTCATGGCTGTTGGCAGCCAACAATGATTCATATTCACCTGCAGGAGTAATATTGATTGTAGCCGGCGCTACAGCGTTGAGATTGTCGGTTAAGCGAATATACCCTTGTACTGTATTCAGATGAGGCGCTAACTGATCTGCTAGCGGCATAAAATCATCGTGAACCAGTACAAGTGTATCTTCCGCGTGATTCATTGTGTAGGCCACTTGTTCTGGCGACAGGCGAATGTTCACATGATGTAATACCGCACCCAGCATAGGCACCGCAAAATAACATTCCAGATAGCGATGGCTGTCCCAATCCATCACTGCAACCGTGCCGCCTTCTTTCACTCCCGCAGCCTTTAACGCATTGGCAAGTTGCTTAACGCGACGGGTGAAATCGGTATAGCTGAAGTGTTGTTCACCGCGATAGATAATCTGGTTCTCGGGCTCAAACCGACCAGCCGAGGCAAATATGTTTTTTATCAGTAAGGGAAAAGACTGCGCATTGTTGGCACCTTGCAGAATTTTAGTCGGCATACACATCTCCGTTGTTTGCTGTAGGGTTGCAGGGTAATGAGATGTTTCATTGTTGTTAATAAATTGTGTTTTGGCAATTGGGTGGCGCTAAATGATTGTTGTTTGGCGCGTAAAGATAAATAGAGTTTGAGGTGTTGGATAAGAAAGGGTAACGTGTGTGTACTAATACATATAAAAACAAGCCTTTATGATTCATTCTGAGCAAGGTTTCAGTGTCATTGGCAGTTGGCCGCTTGTGATAAGCCGGGCAGTTAATGCCTACGGTATAGACGGTATGGCATTGTTAACTCAGGTAGGTATTGAACCTTCACAGGCTTCGTTACCGGAAGCCCGTTGTGATTTGCTGCGCTTAAACAGGCTGTGGCGTTTGGCTACCAATGTAACCGGCGATCCCGCGCTGGGATTGGCGGTTGCCCGTTTTGTGCGGCCCACCTCGTGGCATGCACTGGGCTTTGCTATTTGGGCAAGTGATACTATGCGTGATGGATTTGCCAGGCTATCGGATAACTTCCGAATGTTTGCTGATTATGGTGAACTCCATATTCAACATATCGGGGATAATGTTGAGATTGCTTTGCATCGCGATCACCATATTGCCGATTGGAGCCCGATGGAGACCGACGCATTTATTGGTACCTGTGTGCTTACTGCCAGGCACATTTACCGGCCGGATTTTCGGCCGCAGCAGGTGTGGTTGAGCCGCCCTATGCCCGACGACACCATGCCATGGCAGCGCTTGTTTAAGTGCCCGGTGTACTTTAATGCCGGCTATGATCGCATTATTTTTCCCACTGAAGCCATGCACCAGCCATTACTAACCGCCAGCCACGAGCTAGCGCTCCAAAATGATGTGCTGGTGGCTGAGTATATTGCCAGGCTGGATCGCGCGAATTTACGAGCGCGTCTGGAATCACTGTTGCTGAGTCGTCTGCCGCTGGGCAGTATTACTGTTCAGAAGGCATCTGACGAACTCGGGATAAGTTTGCGCACGCTTCAACGACGCTTAACTGAAAAGCACACTTCCTTTGGACAAATTCTGGATGAATTGCGCAAAAAGCAAGCGCATCAGTGGATGAAAGCAGGCAACTTGCCATTAAGTGAAATCAGTTATCGGCTGGGATTTCAGCACGCGGGTAATTTTACCCGCGCCTTTAAACGCTGGTTTCAACAAACGCCCCAGCAGTGGCGAAACGCAGCAGGTTAAGTGCTTATGTTGTGCTGAATCAAAGGGTAGTGCGTTCAATTTCATCGTAGTTTGCTTTACAGTATTCGTATTCATTTTGCATGGAACGCACCGGTTAATGCTTTCGCTTGTTGCAGCTTACGCGCCGCTATTGTTACTGATTTACTTAATGGTTAAACCCAATCCTATGGCTTCTGGCAAAGCCTTGCCTTTGTGTGCTGTGGTGGCTTATGTGCTGGTAATGTTTACCGGACAGTCGTCGTTATCGTTGGTAAACGCCAATGTGATCAGTGGTTTATTGCTGGCGTTAACGCCCCTGGCCATCATTGGCGGTGCCGTATTTTTATTTAAAAGTATGGAAGTTACTGGTGCATTGGATACCTTAAAAGGGGCGTTAAACGGGGTTAGTACCAACCCGGTGGCACAGTTGATGATGGTTGGCTGGTCTTTCGCCTTTTTAATAGAAGGCGCCAGTGGCTTTGGTACGCCTGCTGCTATCGCGGCTCCCATTCTCTGTGGCCTGGGTTTTTCGCCACTGCGTGTTGCGCTGTTTTGTCTGGTGCTCAATACCATCCCCGTCACCTTTGGCGCCATGGGAACGCCAGTTTGGTTTGGGTTATCGCTGTTGTCATTGCCGCAGGATGTGTTGATGTCTTCGGCCAGGTATGCCGCCATCATTAACACTCTTATTGCGCCGGTCATTGTGTTTGTTGCGCTCAGACTGGTGGTGCCAGACTGGCGGCATATTCTGCAAAACAGTGTGTTTGTTTTGCTATCTACCTGTGCCTGTACCATACCTTATGTAGCACTGAGCTTTTACGGTGTGGAATTTCCATCGTTGCTGGGCGGCTTTATTGGGTTGCTAATAACCCTGGTATTGGCGAAATTCGGAGTGGGCCTGAGCCGTCAGTTTACCAACGAAAGTCTCCCTGCAACACAACAGCAGGGCGATGCGCCATCTTTAGGTACATTGGTAAAAGCGGCGTTCCCTCTGTGGGGCACGGTAGTGCTGTTGGTACTTACGCGATTGCCGGAACTCGGGCTTAAAGCGTTATTACAGGCCACTGAACCCAGTGTATCAATATCGTTGGGCTTTTTGGGCCAGCTTACGATGAGTGCCAGTTTGGTTGTCACGCTGAGCGGCATTTTAGATACCGCCACCCAATGGCGTTTCAGCACACTGTATGTACCGTCTATTTTGCCATTTGTGTTAGTTGCCATGGCG
>NZ_JBLBUE010000252.1:0-3246 GCF_047290655.1 Alteromonas sp. AMM-1
AGACAAGCCAAATTGCTTACCAGTAGCGACCACTGCCCCATTCAAATACTGAATTTCTGTTACTTTTCCAGCCTGAAGATCCCACCACATCGATGAACGCGCGTCATCGTCAATATCGAGCATTTTTGCTGCAATTCGGGTGAAAAGCCAATTGGGTAATCGCAATAGCCGTGGGATCCATGTCGCAGGTACTTTGGTTAATTGCGGAAGGTCCATCCCCATAGCACCGGATACCGTTAGCAATTCATCCATCAATCTGGCGATGATCTGCCGATAATGCTTGTCTAGCAGCATTTGCTTAATAGGGATATTTGCCAGCGCGTTTACCGCATTAGCCAGATTCAGTTGGAGTTTGGCCCAACAATAAGCCTGCATATCCAACGGCCAGTGTACAGGTAAGAGTGAAGTGTTCGGGCTGGTAAGCCAGCCAGGCCGCAGGGCGTCCGACAAGCCTGTTTCTATGGCGAGCACGCCCTCGGTGGTGCGGCGCAATACATTGTGTGTTTCATCCCACACTACGTTAAAGCCCACTACCCCTTGCAGAACGGTGCATTCAGGAAAGGCCGCTTTCACTTTTTCTACACTACCAATACCATTTTGGCAACAGATCAGCGTACAGCCATTCCCAATTTTGTTTTGCAACGCCAGCAACGTTTCATCAATTGCTGTGCACTTGACGGTTAACCAAATGGTGGCATGTTCCAGTTGCCCCTGAAGTTCAGTGTGTAACTGCGCTTCAGACGCGTTAAACGCAGCGGTTTCGCCTGTGTAGTCGGCCAGTGCCACACCTTTTAACAGTCGTTGATGCCAGACCGGTCTGCCGACAAACTCAACAGAGTAGGTTTGCCCCAGCACCGCCCCCAAATAGCTGCCAATTAAGCCACTGCCGTATATCCAATGCGTGCAAACGCTCATATTACCGCGCCTTTTTGTTCAACAACATTCGCACTATGCCACAGGTACGCCGTCGCGCCCAGATGATTGATTGAAGGTTAGAGCATGGTAAACTTGCCGCCCGACAAAGCAGGCAGGTTAAAACGCAGTATGGCAAGAAAAGTTCTGATAATTGGCGCAGTGTGGCCCGAATCTAAGTCTTCAGCGGCTGGGCAGAATATGTCAGGCTTGTTGCGTGCTTTTCATCAACATGGCTTTGCCCTGACCTTTGCAACTGCGGCAACCGACAGCATACATGCTGATGGTTTCAACAACCTGCCCGTTACCAGCATGCAAATTGCTATCAATGATGCGTCATTCGATAACATGATTTGTGAATTGCAGCCCGATATAGTGTTGTTCGACCGCTTTATGACTGAAGAGCAGTTTTCCTGGCGGATCCGCAAACACTGCCCAAACACCTTACACATACTCAACACCGAAGATTTACACAGCTTGCGTTACGCCAGACACGAAGCCGTAAAGCGCGCCGGGCACGCTAGCTACGCCGAACTCAACAACGCCTTTGCGCACCGCGAAATCGCAGCGATCCTACGCAGTGATATTAGTTTGATTATTTCGGCACATGAATACGATTTGCTTATCAATACCTATCAGGTACCCGCCCGACAGCTGGTTTTATTGCCATTGCAGCCTCCAGCAGACACGCCTGCCTGCCAGCAACAATGTAGCTTTACACAACGACAACACTTTATGACGGTTGGCAATTTCAGGCATGCCCCGAACTGGGACAGCGTATTACAGCTTCATCAGCATATCTGGCCAACCATCCGCAAACAACTTCCCCACGCGGAATTACATATCTACGGCGCGTACCCGCCCAAGAAAGCCACCGAGTTACATAATCCGGCGAAAGGCTTTTTGGTTAAAGGTTGGGTAGAGGACGTAAATACCGTTATGGCGCAAGCCAGAGTATGTTTGGCGCCGCTGCGCTTTGGGGCTGGGGTGAAAGGCAAATTGCTGACGGCATTGCGGCATAACACCCCCTCCGTAACCACATCAGTGGGGGCAGAAGGGATTGCCGCTGAGGAAGACTGGTGCGGCGTTGTAGCCTCTGATAACCACGAATTTATTCAGGCAGCAGTGAATTTGTACACTGATCAATCTTTATGGCAACAAGCCAGTGATCGCTGCCGTGCACTACTTGAACACTACCAACAGTCGGTTATCAACGGTAATAGGCAGTTGTTCGATAAGATTGCTCAGGCAATGAATGATATTCAGGGATACCGCGCTCCACTATATCAGCAAGGGCTGGTATGGCATCACAGCCTGCGCAGTACACAGTTTATGTCGCAGTGGATAGAGGCTAAAAACCGGGTGTAATTAACCCTGAATACGGGCCACGACATCCTTGATTCCATTTGCCCGCGACTGGCTTAAATACCGGTCTAAGCCGATGGCAGAAAAATACGCCGGAAAGTCAAACTTTGCCAACGCTTCAGCGTCCAGTGAATTTACCTTTTCCTGAATGATGGCCAGGACACCGCGAATGATCTTGCTGTCAGACCAGGCCAGCATAACACATCCATCCACAGGTGATTTTTCGAGGGTTAGCCATACCCTGCTCTGGCAGCCTTTCACCTCGGTGAAATCGGTTCGCGTTTCATCAGGCAGCACGCGAAGATACTTTCCTGCCAGCATGAGTTGGCGCAGCATATTGTCCCAGCCTTTGGCCAAAATCAATTGCTCCGCCAATGGCAGTGCGTTACTCGTCATCGAGTTGTTCACGCAGTTCGTCAGGACCAGTTACAATGCCTTCGCGCAAGGTACCGCTAGGAAATAACACCAGAGCCACATTGTTCTTTTTTAAGCCGGGAAGCCACAATTCCTTAAAATCGGCCAATGCAATTGACTGCGGTTTGCTTTCAGGTAAGTCTTTGCGCTGCCAACTCGAGACACTGGCTTCATCAGGCCACAGAGGCAAACCGGTTTGCGTACCCAGTTCAACCATCACCCAGCCTTCGTTACCCATAAGGCCCCATACCAAGCCTGTTTCCTGAATGGTATCTACTAAATATTCTGCGCGTTCGCGAGCGGGCAGCTCGCTGGGTATTTGTTCTGTCACAATAAGTCCTAACCTTTAACAAGGCGCGCAGTATACCACACCCCCCTGCGTGAAAAAGTGCAGCGATTTCATCAATCGATCCGAATTCTCATACCAAGGCGCGCAATTTCAGCAATAACAAGACGAACCGCTTAAATGAGACATAAATGCGGTTATACCTGGCCTGGCTTTCTGGTAGTATTCGCCCATATTGATTCACAGCAGTTAGCATTCTTATGAAAGTC
>NZ_JBLBUE010000253.1:0-3234 GCF_047290655.1 Alteromonas sp. AMM-1
AACGGCTTATGAGGTGCTATTTAATCGTTATTACGGTGTGTTAATGCAAATATGTTTCCGCTACCTGAGCAGTACTGAAGAAGCGGAAGAAGCCGTAAATGATGCAATGTTAAACGTGTTTAATCGACTGGACCAATTTGAAGAGCGCGCAAGCTTTAAAACCTGGATTTATAAAATTGCCTACAATCAGTCGCTCGACCGCCTCAGAAAGAAGCAGGTTGAGCAGGTTGAATTTGACGAGGAATTGCACAGAACTGCAATGCCAATGTTAACTCAGCCGCAACACAATTCGGCGCAACTTGATGCATTGCTTGCTAAGCTGAGTATTGATGAGCGATCTATCGTTGTGTTCAGACTGGTGGGTAACTTAGAGTTTTCAGAGATTGCAACCATAGTTGAGCAGAAATTAAGTACAGTAAAAATGCGCTATAAACGAGCGCTGGATAAACTGGCTGTTGGTGCACAGAACCAGCAGTAAAACGGTGTTTTTGGGTGTAATGGGAAGGTCGGATTTCCCCTTTGTTTTCCGACGTAAAGAGCTCGTCTGTAGGGCGTGCACAGCTTCCCATTTCCCCCTTTTTTAAGAGGACAAATGAATGCGTAAACAGCTGAATGTTCCCGTTTTATTGATTGTACTGGTAGCCATAGTGCTGGTATTTGGCACGCATTACTGGCTGAGTAATAACCAATCTGCACTGCCAAATGTGGCGGCTAAAGCCGCCGAGCCTATTCCATCACTCCCCGATTTTACGCTATTCACCGATGTTCAGACCAAAAAAGAGACCTTTTTTGAATTACTGTATCCCATTATTCAGGAAGAAAATGCGCATGTGCTTGCGGTGCGAAAAGCGTTGTTGAGCCTACAACAGGTTGACGCGCTTAGTGATAGTGAGCGGCAGTGGATAAGCGAAGTGGCAGAGTACTACAAAATTGAAAACGATGATGACACACCGGTGGAGATCAATCAGGCGTTAATCGATGAGCTATTGGTACGGATTGATTACGTACCGCCTTCATTAGCATTAACTCAAGCGGCGATTGAATCTGGCTGGGGCACCTCGCGATTTTCCCGCGAGGGAAATAATTTGTTCGGTCATTGGTGCTTTGTCAAAGGTTGTGGCATTGTGCCTAGTGATCGAGATGAAGGGCGATACCATGAGGTGGCAAAGTTCTCAACGGTTAATCAGGCGGTACGCGCTTACTTGCGCAATCTGAATACACACTATGCTTATGAAGAGTTTCGGGCGCTAAGGGCACAGCTCAGAAATAACAACAAACCCCTTACCGGCAAGGCGCTGGCCAATTCGTTGGGGCATTATTCTGAGGAAGGCGAACATTACATACAGAAAGTGTCCCGTTTTATCGACCACAACAAGCTGCAACGTTACACCCGTCAGTTTGAAGAGGCCGTTATTCAAACCGAGTCTCAGTCTGAAGCGACTTCGGCCCGTTGAAGTCTGATAGGATTTAAAAGGCACAATTTTTAAAAAATCGTGACTTTTTGAGCTGATGTCCCGCCTTTGAATCTACGATGCGATGATCCGAGTGAATGTCTGGTCACCGTTAAATTAAGTAACCATTACCTGAAGGTAATGCAACCGGTCATTATTCGCGTTTGCCATTAGTTGTTTTTGGATTGGTGGTCCGGGCGGTTGAACAAGGAAAGCACAATGAAAATTTGTATTCTGTCACGCAACAAAAAGCTGTATTCAACTCGCCGTTTAAAAGAAGCCGCGGAAGCCAAAGGGCATGAAGTCGATGTTATCGACACGCTGCACTGCTACATGGATATTACCAGCAATAAGCCTTCAGTGCGGTTCAAAGGACAACCGTTACCTCAGTATGATGCCATCATTCCTCGTATAGGTGCGTCGATTACGTTTTATGGTACGGCTGTTGTCCGCCAGTTCGAAATGATGGGCAGTTTCAGCTTGAATGAATCGGTGGCAATCAGCCGTTCGCGCGATAAGCTGCGCTCCATGCAGTTGTTGTCGCGCAAGGGGATAGGCTTGCCGCGTACCGGCTTTGCCCACAGCCCTGATAGTGTAAAAGATTTGATTCAGAACGTAGGTGGTGCGCCTCTGGTAATCAAACTACTGGAAGGCACGCAGGGTATTGGCGTGGTGTTGGCTGACACCAATAAAGCGGCAGAAAGTATTATTGAAGCGTTTATGGGCATTAAAGCCAACATTCTGGTACAGGAATTTATTAAAGAAGCGGGAGGTGCCGACATCCGCTGTTTTGTGGTGGGCGGTAAAGTGGTAGCGGCTATGAAGCGTCAAGGCGCGCCCGGCGAGTTCCGTTCCAACCTGCATCGCGGGGGCAGTGCTACGTTAATTAAGCTCACCTCGGTAGAACGTGCAACGGCAGTGGCCGCCGCAGCGGCGATGGGCCTGAATGTGTGTGGTGTCGATTTGCTGCGTTCAAGTCACGGACCGGTTGTAATGGAAGTGAACTCGTCACCGGGCCTGGAAGGCATTGAAGCTGCTACCGGTAAAAACGTAGCTGACATGATTATTGAATTCATTGAGGCCAAAAAAGATAAACCGCACAGCACCAAAACGAAAGGTCAGGGCTAATCAATGGCAAAACAGGCTCCCCTGGAAATTGGCGGGGTGAAAATCCTGCCAGGGACCTCACATAAAATCCGTCTTACTTCTGCCCGACTTTACACAGATACCGATATCGCAATTCCCGTTGAGGTAGTGCGCGCCAAACGCGCCGGCCCAACCGTGTTCATTAGCGCAGCAATTCACGGTGATGAACTCAATGGTATTGAGATTGTTCGTCGGGTGATGGACGCCCGATCCTTCAAACTCACTCGCGGCACGCTTATCGCTGTGCCCTTGGTGAATGTGTATGGCTTGCTTATGCAAAGCCGTTACATGCCGGACCGCAGGGATTTGAATCGCAGCTTTCCAGGGTCAGCCAAAGGCTCTCTCACAGCCAGGCTGGCGCATCTGTTTCTGGAAGAAATTGTTAGCAAGTGTCAGTATGGTGTGGATTTACACACGGGGGCTATTCATCGCAGTAATCTGCCGCAGATACGCGCTAATCTGGAAGATCCCGAAACGGCGGAGCTGGCCAATATATTCGGTGTACCCGTGTTGCTCAATGCCAATCTGCGGGATGGTTCGCTACGTCAGGCTGCCTCGGAATTTGGTACTAAAATTCTGCTTTACGAGGCTGGAGAGGCACTGCGATTCGATGAATTGTCAATTCGTGCCGGAGTTA
>NZ_JBLBUE010000254.1:0-3114 GCF_047290655.1 Alteromonas sp. AMM-1
ACTACTGACGAAAACCGTTAAAACCCCGAAAGCCTGCTAACGCTCAAAGCAGCTGCGCGGTACGCGTCGGCTGGCTTTGCTTGTTAGCAGCCTACACCGAACTTTCGCGGCTTGCCGCCCTGGCAAACCTGCACAACGGCACGGCTGCTGATATTAAAAACTAAACCAGCCAGCTGCGATACGGCGAGCCAACCGGAACCTGTAAAACTGTTAAGCGAAGCCCAGAAGAACAACGCTACCGCCATCACCATTTGCAACAAACCCACAAACTGGCGGACTTAACCTTTTGGCGCTGCCGCTAAATAAACCAAACGCGAGCAAAGCCGGAAAAAATACTGACTGAAACCGTTAAAACCCGAACACCTGCTAACAACTTTGTAGTTTGGAGCGCACACGCTTTCCAGCCATGTAAACTCCCTTCTATCTTTTGTAAATAAAATCACACTATCTAACAGCATCGCGTAAATCAACAGATTTTTCCTGGACTGTTTTGAATTGATTGCTGAAAGCGAGGTGAAAACTCGCGATTCACTTGATCACAATAAATTTACCTACTACTGTATATAAACACAATTAAACTTATTTCAAGGAGCGGTAGATGTCATCGCCATTTATGCAATACATTGCCGAATTTATGTATACCCACCGCTATGCTAAAAGAACAATTGAGAGTTACCTGCACTGGATTAGGCTGTATATCCTTTATCACAAAAAGCAGCATCCCTCTAAGCTTGGCGATCAGGATGTTGAGAGATTTCTGTCTTATTTGAGTAATCAGCGTAACGTTGCACCGAGGACACAAGCTAGCGCACTTAACGCATTGAGCTTTCTGTATAACAAGGTGTTGCAGCAACCACTATCGTTAAACCTTAACTTTAACCGCTCGCAAATTTCACCGAAATTGCCAGTTGTACTAACCCGTGCCGAGGTTACGGCGATGCTGCGCGTGATCGATCCACGCTATAAATTATTAGCTCAATTGATGTATGGCAGTGGCTTACGGTTAATGGAAGCAGTACGGTTACGAGTGCAGGATATAGATTACGATTATTTGTCGGTCATGGTCTGGCAGGGCAAAGGCAATAAAAATCGCCGCGTCACCTTAGCTCCAGAGTTGGTTCCAACACTCAAACAGCAAAGCCAGTTTGTCTTGCAGTATTTTCAGGCTGATTTGGCCAATCCCGAATATGCCGGTGTCTGGTTACCTCATGCATTAGCACGTAAAAATCCTGCAGCGCCCAAGCAATTTGGTTGGCAGTATCTGTTTCCCTCGATGCAGCTGAGTATTGATCCGGACTCAAAACTCTTACGCCGCCATCATCTGGATGAAAGCTGTGTCAGGCGTGAAATTAAAATTGCCTCCCGCAAAGCTGCTATCCCCAAAAATGTAACCTGTCTCACGCTTCGTCATTCGTTTGCCACGCATTTATTGGAGTCGGGTGCTGATATCCGCACGGTTCAGGAACAGCTTGGCCACGTTGATGTGCGAACTACCCAAATTTATACGCATGTCATTAATCGTGGTGCGGGTGGGGTGAAAAGCCCGTTATCGCAGCTGTTATAACGATACTAGCTTGGCGTGCTAATCGAGATCGCAGATGGCGTCTCCGGTACGGCAAGCATACCGGAGACAGGGCTCCCGCATGAGTGTTTAATTTTCAAACACTCTGCTGCTGAAACCAGCTTTTAAGACATCTTCCAAATAATCCGTTTTCATCCAGGCACGTTTTTGTTTTGCGGGGATGCTGCCTTTCGATGGCTCTGCTCTTAGCATATTTAAAGACCATTGCCGTAGTATTGACCAGTTTTCCGCCGCGTGATTCTGATAAATCTGGCAAGCATCTTCTTTCATGCTGACATCCAGCACCCAATGTAGGCTATTTTCAACGGCCCAATGAGCTCTAACCGCCTCGGCTAACTGTACTTCGTTCAGCTTGGCTGAACTGATGTAGTAACGATAAGTGAGTTCCGATTTTTTTCCTTTTACTTCCCGGTAACTTAGATTCATTCCAACGGTTTGCAGACCAACCCATTTACTAAAGTTTCCCTTCAGTTCGCTGGCGTCTTTTACATGGTAACTTCTTGCTTCTATTCGGCCTCGGTTCTTTTCTATGACAATCCCATCAAGAGGGCGACTTCGTTGCCCGGCAAATAACGCTTCTACTGCGTTGTATAACGTTCCCTGGTTTGCCTTAAGCGCCAACAGATAATCCCCATTCCCCTCTATCACTTGCTCTGCTATCGCCGTTTGACATCCCATCGCATCTATTGAAACCAGGGCGCCTTCAATATCCAGCAATCGAATCAGCTCTGGGATGGCTGTGATTTCATTCGATTTTTCCACGGTCTTCAGCTGCCCCAACACCACTTTGTTCGCACAAGCAAAGGCGTTCACCATATGGATGGTCGATTTTCTGTCTTCTGGTGCATAAGAGCTACGTAGCGTTTTGCCATCTATGGCAATCACTTCTCCCTGCGTTAGCTTGTGCACCGCTTGCATCCAGTCGATAAAACATTGCCTGAATTGTTCCGGAGCAATTTTGGAAATAATACGCGCTATCGTGTCATCTACCGGGACGCCATCACTTAAAAAACCTTGTTTCTGAAACCACTCGTGATGACCTTTAGCATAATCATGGATCTCCGACCATCCCTCTGCGCCTGCAATCACGCCACATAAGGTCACGAATAAAACATCAGATAAAGGATAGGTAACTTTTGCAGACTGACGGTTGTCGATGATGGTGTCAAAGTGTGTAGTAAAGAGTTCAAGGTACATGGCATGCTCCCAAAAAAGGAGTATATGATCACAACTAGATCAGATCGTCAAACTGATCGTTTATTGTTTAAAAAACGTTCGCGATCTCGCCCTGGATCGGCACTGGGCACCACAAGTACCTCGGCACCCGTTATAAGTTTTAACCAACGCTGATGGATATAGAGTATCTCTGTAGGTTGACTATACCCTGCAAAAAGCAGAATTAATTGTCCCTTTAGCGGTTTAGCATTCTTACTATCGTAATTGTTGACCTCAAACCGCCAAATCTTGCGTTTATCGTTAATGTTAAAATCTAAACTGAGGCTATGGTTAACTACCGCCATATCATCTAAGCC
>NZ_JBLBUE010000255.1:0-3075 GCF_047290655.1 Alteromonas sp. AMM-1
AGCGGATTTTTAATCTCGTGTGCCAGGCCGCGAATTAACTCACGGGCGGCAAAGTGCTGTGCGTGCTGCTGGTTTTCCCGTGAAATGCGTTTTTGCTGATCGACCTTTTTTACTTCAAACAACAAACGAGGGCCATCTTCAGTATTCAGATTGGTTACCGTTAAATCAGCCGACACTACGCGATTATCGCGGAAGTACAACTTTACTTCATTCTCGGTAAAATCCTGGCCACTGCGAAAGGCGGCTCTGAGCCGGGCTTTGTTGATGGTATTGGGTACAAAAAAATCGGCAATGCAGTGCCCGTACAATTGTTTTGTGCCCGTTGCAAATAAGGCCTGACCTGCGTGGTTAGCGTACACAATGCGCAAGGCATTATCGATAACTACCAGTACAGTAGTGACACTATCCAGCAAATTGTTGGTATCAAACGGCGTGGCTCGCATGCCAGCTTTCTCCACTTGCACCATCATGGTGCTTCATTATTTCAGGCAAACTAAACCCGTGCAATATCTTCTCGCATAAACGCTTACATGAACTTCAATGGTGCGCGTATTACGTGGGTTTGCTGTTAATTATTGTTAATAAGACGTGATGCCTGATGCAGGTAAAACGTACGTGGAGTGCTAGATGCAAGAGTCTTGCCCGTATTGTCGATGTGAGCAATATAAAATGTATGTGCCCCTCGGGGCAGGTCATTCAGGGTAAATAAGGGGGCTGACTGCTCACTGACAAGCTCGCCATTGAAGTACAGACGATATACGTCGCCTTTCTGCGTGTTGGTAACGCGTGCAGCAAATTGCACGCTGCCGGCATTATTTCTAACCGTTGCCTGGTCATCCGGCTGGATAACCGTGATCACAGATGGTGCACGCTCTGTGGCCTTTTTGGCTTGCGCTTGAATTGGCGCTGGCGGAACCGGTGTACTTACCATGCGATTATCCGGCCCCAACTCTACTGGTTGAGCATCCGGTGGCGGCGTATCGGTATAGGTTACCGAGCCATCCTGATTGATAACTTTGTAGATTTGCTGGGCCATAATCTGATGGGAGACACCAACAGATATTACCGCTAGTAAAAAGACATATTTTGCTCGCATGCAATTGATTGTAGGTGATTTGGAATAAAAAAAAAGCCCGCATAAGCGGGCTTGGGTATTTTATCTGATACGGTGCTTACACACTGTAGTACATGTCAAACTCAACTGGGTGAGTAGACATGCTCAGTTTAGTTACTTCAGCAGTTTTCAGTTCGATGTATGCATCGATCATGTCGTCAGACATTACGCCACCTGCAGTCAGGAACTCACGGTCGTTGTCCAGCGCTTCCAGTGCCTGCTCCAGAGAGTGGGCAACAGTTGGGATGTTTGCTGCTTCTTCTGGTGGCAGATCATATAAGTCTTTATCTGCTGCATCACCAGGGTGGATCTTGTTCTTGATACCGTCGATACCAGCCATCAGCATTGCGGTAAAGGCCAGGTATGGGTTACAAGCTGGATCAGGGAAACGTACTTCGATACGACGTGCTCTGTCAGTGGTTACGTATGGAATACGGATAGACGCTGAACGGTTACGAGCAGAGTAAGCCAGCATTACTGGGGCTTCAAATCCTGGTACCAAACGCTTATACGAGTTAGTAGCTGGGTTTGAGAAAGCATTGATCGCGCGAGCGTGCTTAATGATACCGCCAATGTAGAACAAAGCTTCTTCAGACAAACCAGCATACTTGTCGCCAGCGAAAATGTTCTTGCCTTCTTTAGAGATAGACTGGTGACAGTGCATACCTGAACCGTTGTCGCCTACCAGAGGCTTAGGCATAAAGGTAGCAGACAGACCGTAAGAGTGTGCCACGTTGTGAACAACATACTTGTAGATCTGAACTTCGTCAGCTTTAGTTACCATGGTGTTGAATTTACACGCAATTTCGTTCTGACCAGCAGTCGCTACTTCGTGGTGGTGCGCTTCAACAACCAGACCCATTTCTTCCATTACCAGACACATTGCTGCACGGATATCGTGTGCAGAATCTACTGGTGGAACCGGGAAGTAACCGCCTTTAACGCCTGGACGGTGACCCATGTTGCCGTCTGCAAACTCAGAACCTGAGTTCCACGCTGCTTCTGAAGAGTCGATTTTGAACATAGAGCCTGACATATCAGTGTGGTACTTGATATCGTCAAACATAAAGAATTCTGGCTCTGGACCAAACAGAACGGTGTCACCGATACCAGTTGATTTCAGGAACTCTTCTGCGCGACGAGCGATAGAACGCGGGTCACGGTCGTAACCTTCCATTGTAGTAGGTTCTACGATGTCACAGCGAATGATAACCTGAGTTTCTTCGGCAAATGGGTCAACTACTGCAGTGCTAGAGTCTGGCATCAGAATCATGTCTGATTCGTTAATCCCTTTCCAGCCAGCAATTGAAGAACCGTCAAACATTTTACCTTCTTCAAAAAAGTCTTCGTCGACCAGGTTAGAAGGAATAGAAACGTGTTGTTCCTTACCTTTAGTGTCGGTAAAGCGAAGGTCTACAAATTTTGCTTCGCTAGATTTGATTAATTCTAATGCCGATTCAATTGACATCGTGTCCTCCAGGTTATTTTAAATGTGTGAACCAATACTGGGTTCGCAGGTGAGAAATCCCTAAGCGATAATCATGCCATTTGCTTGAGCAAGGCTGGACACCGCGTAAATTCGATCTGTCGTCACGATCTTAAACTTCTATCTGCACCATTTTGGTGATGTCGTGATTTATTTTGGTGCAGTTGGTGGCCGGCAGTGTTACTCATGAGACCACGCATGCCATTCTTTCACCCAGCGCAAGAATTAGCAATAGATGAATTTTATTTGAAACTGAAAAAAAACTGCGCAAAGCACTTGGATTTTCTGTACAATCCGCGCTCATTTTTATTATTTACAGTGTGTAATAGCCGGTGTGTGCTGCAAAGCCATATGATTGGCGGGCTGCACACCCTGCAGGTTGATTTTCAATGAATGTAACTGACATCAATAAGCTTAGAAATATCGCGATTATCGCGCACGTTGACCATGGTAAGACCACCCTGGTAGACAAACT
>NZ_JBLBUE010000256.1:0-3065 GCF_047290655.1 Alteromonas sp. AMM-1
ACGACTGCTTGAATTGTTCATTCACCAGCGCATGACGTTCATCAAGGTGAACATGATAAACCCCCTGCACGGCAAAGGGAGCATGACTGGGATTAAGCAAACGGGCCAGCGTATTAGCGCAGGAACGCAAACCAAACAGTTCCCGTAGTTTAATTAAACGGTCCAATTCAGGTAGCGCAATACCGAGATCCAGATAACTGACATTACAGGCAGCCTGATGACGTTTGGCCTGTTCGATTGACTCAGCCAAGGGTAAGCCTAAATCCGGTAACGCATGGCTGGCATAAAAACGCTGTGACCCCGGTTCAGATGCGCCGTGCAGACAAACCTTAACACCACTCGATGCCAACAACGCCACACTGAACAGGTACCAGGGCAATTGCCGGCGTTTACCTGCATAACAGCCTATATCAAGTTGTACGTTTAATGCCGTCAGCTCTGACGGAACACGTTCGCGACAAGCGCGAATAAAGGCGAGTAATTCTTCGACGGATTCTTCCTGCATACGCAGTAACATTAAAAATGCGCCCGCTTGTTCAGGCGCAATACTGTTGTCGAGTACGCGGCCCATGGCATCATAGGCCTCATCAAACGTCAGATGACGCGCACCCTTTTGCCCTTTGCCAAGGGCTTTAATATATTCACTAAATGGCAAGCTTCTCATAGGATTGATTAAGCAGCTCTAAAGAGACAGATTGGCGGGCATTTACAACATGTCCAATTACTACCAGTGCAGGACCTGTCATATTTGCTTGCGCAACGTGTTGAACTATATCGCTAATAGTCGCAGCGATGACCTGCTGTTGATTACAACACGCGTTCTCGATCACCGCAACTGGCATATTGGCATCTACGCCATTTTCCTGAAGCCGCTGGCACAACAAGGCGAGGCGCGAAAAGCCCATATAAATTACCGTGGTTTCGCGTTCAGCATTGCGCGCAATCGACGCCCAGTCGGCTTCTTTCTCAGGATTCTGAAACTGCGCCGTCATTAATCTAACCGATTGAGCCACACTGCGATCGGTAAGGGGAATGCCCGTGTAGGCCGAAGCACCGGAAGCGGCCGTTATTCCAGGGACAATCGCAAACGGAATATTTGCTTTGGTCAGTGCATCGGTTTCCTCACAGGTACGCGCAAACACGGCGGGATCGCCGCCCTTCAAGCGCACTACCCGCTTTCCTGCAAGCCCAAGTTCAACCATCCGCGCACAAATTTCATGTTGAGGCACACTGTGTTTACCACAGCGTTTACCCACAAAGACTTTTTCAATGTGACGTGGAATACAATCCAACACGGATTGATCCACCAGCCAGTCAAACAACACGATATCGGCGGTTTGCAGCAAACGGTATGCTTTTACGGTGAGTAATTCAGCATCGCCCGGTCCGGCCCCAACAATAAAGACTTCGCCGGTTTTGGCTTCGCCATGTCGATCCGCGGTAAACCCGCTATTGAGCCCACCGAGTAAGCCACGCTGCGTAAAACTGCGCAGCTTGGTTTGGATGCGTAACGCCCCTTCAATAAGCGGCGCGGTTACAGGATTAAATAATACGCTCATAAGGGGTAGATTCCGTGTCAGTTAACGTTGATGCCTCGCTCGATAGCAAGGAAGCCAGCTCGCTTTTACACGAACCACAATTTGTGCCGCACTTGAGTGTTTTGCCCAGTGCTTCCACGCTGTTACAACCATCCTGAACGGCTTGCTTGATGGTATTTTCACGCACACCAAAACAGCTACAAACCAGTTTACCCAGCAAAAATGCATCGTCGGGTTGCTGATTGAGTAAAGCACTTAGCTGTTCAGACGTCAGTGTGTCTGCCACTAACAGGCTATCTAACCAGTCCAGAGGCACATTCAGTGCAGTGGCGCTGAGCATCACTGCCAGCACCAACGCATCGTTGCGCGTAGCAATTACGCTTACTGCATCAGGTGTTTGTCGAGTCGCCCATTGGGTATCCTGCGGCAACAGCTTGTAAAGCATTGCCACCAGTTCCTGAGGCGCTTTTATATCTGCCACCGTGGCACTGTGCGCTACCTCAGTCGGGCAAGCTAACCAGTAGGTAAATGCATTGCGGATCGGACCAACATAATCAGCGCCGCCATACACCAGGCCGTATGAGCCCATCTGCGCTTTTTGTGCACTCACCGCGCCGTGTTTCAGCTCAGGCTGACCAGACAAAGGATCGTTTGCACCGTTTAATAAAGCCCCTACTTTACAGTGAGAGCCCCAGGTGGCTGACCAGTGAAACGGCGCAAACATGTCGCCCTTTCGCTGCTTGTCATCAACTTTAACCGGTAAAATAACGCTCGTATCTTTTGCGCATTCTGCGTTTAATTGCAGCAGGTCACCGTCTTTTACTCCCAGCGCTCTGGCATCATCACTGTTCACACTCAACCAGGGGCGATCCATGTGTTTTAGCAACCTTGCCGTGTTGCCTGTGCGAGTCATGGTATGCCATTGATCGCGCACTCTGCCAGTATTGAGCGCATAAGGATAAGCGACTGAGGTTGCTTGCGTGGGCAATGCAGGGCTCACCGCAATCATGCGTGCTTTACCATCTGGCGTATAAAATGTGCCATCTGAAAACAGGCGTCCTGACCCGGCGCGATGTACGTCACTAAAAGGCCATTGCTGTGGACGCATCAAATCGTACTGTTGTTCTGTGACCTCTTGTAGGGGCGATAAATCCAAGGCCCGGCGCCCTGTGTTTTCAGTGCCGGTTAACGCACAATGTTCACGGAAAATCTCAACCGGATGCTGATAGTTAAACGCCTGACCGAAGCCCAGTGCACTGGCTACTTCACTGATGATTTGCCAGTCGTGTTTGGCTTCTCCACTGGGTGGGACTAAGCCGCGCTGACGTGAAATCCGGCGTTCAGAGTTCGTTACCGTGCCATTCTTTTCCGACCAGCCGGTGGCCGGAAACACCACATCAGCAAACTTAAGCGTATCGGTTTGGGCTGCGGTATCAGACACAATCACCATTTCACATCGCGAAAGCGCTGCTTCAATTAATTCACGGTTTGGCATACTGGCAACCGGATTGGTCGCCATGATCCATA
>NZ_JBLBUE010000257.1:0-3058 GCF_047290655.1 Alteromonas sp. AMM-1
AGAAACGGCATGTTTGGATCGGGTATGGGATAGATCAAATGCGAGGAAACGGCGTTGTATTTATCGACCAGACGAAAATACTCTCCACGAAATGGCAACATGCGAAAATCGCACGCCAACCCCTGACTTTTTATAATCTCATCACTGTAAATACCGGCGCAATTTATTAAGAAATCAGCCTGAAAACTCGCTTTTCCCGCAGATGTTTCAGCGCAAACCTGCACACAATCACCGAGTTCTTGTACACTGGTAACCTGATGCTGGTAACGCACATCCAGCCGGGCATGTTTAGCAGCCAGAGACAACAAACAGCAAGTTATCGCCTGATAGTCAGTGATCCCGGTTTGCTTTACTAAAAAACCACCAACTGCCCGTATGTTAGGTTCTTTTTGTCTGATTTGAGCAGCGCTAAGCATATCGGGCTGAAGATCATTATGCTCGCACCGTTCAAACAGCGACTGCATAGCCTCAAGTTCGCGGTTATCAGTAGCCACCAATAACTTACCACACTGTTCAAACGGTAATTGATGTTGCTTACAAAACGCCAGGGTATCTTCTAAACCTTGTCTGCAAAATGTTGCTTTCAGGCTTCCAGGTGCATAGTAGACCCCCGCATGTATCACACCTGAGTTTCTGCCAGTCTGATGACTCGCTGCCCTCTCCGCTTTGTCTAACAACAACACCCGGCAACCGGGTTTTCTCAGGCTTAACTCATGAGCGACGGCAGCACCTATAATACCCGCTCCAATTATTACAAAATCATATGCAGACATGGGCAAATCATTGAAAAATGGTAAACTCAGCCCGATAGTACCTGAGCACCAGTTCTCTGCAACAATTTCAAAGGTAAAAATATGACCTATCAGGAGCGGTTTGGCGGCATTACTCGCCTGTATGGAAGTGAACGTCAGCAACAGATCGCCAAAGCACACATTGCCGTTATTGGTATTGGTGGTGTGGGTTCATGGAGTGCAGAAGCGCTCGCAAGAACCGGCGTGGGCGCCATTACTTTGTTTGATTTGGACGATGTTTGCGTAACTAATACCAATCGTCAAATCCATGCGCTGCGCGATACTGTCGGCTCTCCCAAAGTAACCGTGATGGCCGAACGTATCAGGCAAATCAACCCCGATTGCAACGTTGAGGCAATTGAAGATTTTGTCACACCGGATACCGTTATGACGCATCTGAACGGTAATTTCACCGGTGTCATTGAAGCAACAGATTCCGTTACCGCTAAAGCCAGCATTATTTATTATTGTAAACGCAATAAAATCCCTGTTGTCACTGTGGGTGGTGCGGGCGGACAGATAGACCCTACACAAATTACGTGTGGCGACCTGGCAAAAACCATTCAGGATCCGCTGGCAGCGAAACTGCGCAATTTGTTGCGACGACAGTATGGATTTAGCAAAAATCCAAAGCGTAAATTTGGTATTGATTGCATTTATTCCACAGAGCAGCTTCGGTATCCACAGCCAGATGGTTCGGTATGCTTTAACAAATCGCTGGAAGAAGGCAGTACGCGATTAGATTGCGCTTCTGGATTTGGTGCCTCAGTTGCAGTGACAGCCAGCTTCGGTATGATTGCCGCTGCGCGCATGATAAACAAACTTACCGGCGCATAGGAACTCGACATTTTAGCGCTTGTCGCGCACAATCGGTTAATACTGCTGTTGCGGAACGACACTCAAACAGGAAGCCCGCGAATGAACCAACAAGAATTAGAAACATTAATGAAAGACAGCGCGCAGGATGCTGTAGATACCAGTAAAGAAATTTTCAATGTCACACTGGATTACAGTGCCGACAGCATTATATTGGTAGACGACTTGCTACTGGCTTTTGTTGCCAGATATCAGGATCAGGCATTGGAAGATGAAGCCGTTTTCACTTTGTGCAATATCTATGGCGCCTATATTGGTGAAGTGATGCGCAGTCTTACAGGGGGTCAGTGGCGATACGACACTTCCGATGAAAAAGCCCCTTTTGTGGCGCTGGCCATTGGCGAATTTTCCTATGCTTTCGCCGGTATTTGTTACGAACGGTTAGTTAACGACAGTGCAATTTCAGTAAAAGCGTATTTCGATCAGGCAATCGCCAATAACACGCAATAAGTGATTTTGCATTACCATACACAATTAGGTATGCGCAATAATGCGGGTCTGGCAGACCCGCAATCATCAGCTTGTTTGCCCCGTTCTTACACCCGGTAAAAACTGCCAGTCCTCAATCATAATGTTTACATGTCGGCTTTTTGCCAGCATGTATGCCATTATCGACAACCCGATAAAAATGCTCGCGTAGTACACGTTAAACTGACCACCGGTTTTCAGGATAAACATCGATACCGCCAACAACTGGCTGACGATACCAACCCAACAGAGGGGCTTTAACCAACGTCGCCAGTTTACCTTTTGCTTTTGCCATAAACGGGCACGAAAACTGGTAAGCACAAATACCAGCAGAAAGGGAACCGAAACCAACAATTGCCAAACCAACCAGTTGCTATGAACGAAAACCAGTTTAAACAAGGTATCAGCTTCTTCCGGCAATGCGCTGATCAGCAACACAAACAACACGTCCCTTGCACCAAAAGCCAAAAATCCATACCACCAGGTCGGCGGCAAGACCACGCCAGCCTCGTCGTAACAATGCAGTGGTAGCGGTATACTCACCTAACACTACCCAATCGATTTATTGAAATGAAAGCTGGAAATCGGCATGCCATGTGCAAAGTAAAAACCATGGGCCCGGGTTCGCTGCGTACCAGAATCGAGATGCAGCGATACACACCCATGGTACTCTGCGTGTGTCTGACAACATTGCAATAACGCATCGCCAATGCCTTTACTGCGCATGGACTCGTCAACCACCAGATCATCAATATACATATGCTTACCCCAGGCCAGTTTTTCGCCCAGCACAAAACCGGCCACTCCCACAACCAGCCCATCACAATAGGCCACTGCCAGGCGGTAACCAGACTGCCATTGACGAACAATAGCACTGCTTAATTCGTCAACAGAAAACTGAGGCCGCAAGTACTGCATAACAC
>NZ_JBLBUE010000258.1:0-2891 GCF_047290655.1 Alteromonas sp. AMM-1
CGATACCAGCGACTACGACACGCTGCTGCAATACGCATTAAACAACATTAAGGTACCCGAGGCACCGGAAGCGCTGATATTACCTTCATCTGGTGATGCACCAGTACTAGGCGCGGATGCACTGGGTGATACCGCAACGATATGTTCGTGCTACAACGTGTCCTAAGGCGACATTATCAGCGCTATCGACGGCGGTTGTTGTTCGGTTGGCGAAGTAAAAGGCGTTACCAGTGCCAGCACTGGTTGCGGTGGATGTGCTGCCTTGTTGAAGAACGTGGTAGACAGCGAACTCGAAAAGCGTGGTGTTGAAGTGTCTAAAGCGATTTGTGAACACTTTAACTTTACCCGTCAGGAACTGTATCACCTGATTAAAATAGAAGGGATTCAGAGCTTCGATGAACTGCTTGAGAAGCACGGCAGTGGTATGGGCTGTGATATTTGTAAACCCGCCGCAGGTTCGATCTTTGCGTCGGTGTGGAACGACTACATTCTGAAGCAACAACACCAGCCGTTACAGGACACCAATGATACCTATCTGGGCAACATGCAAAAAGACGGTACCTATTCGATTGTCCCTCGCGTCGCTGGCGGCGAAATTACCCCTGATAAACTCATCCTGCTGGGTGAAGTTGCCAAGCAATATAACCTGTATACCAAAATTACCGGTGGCCAGCGCATCGACTTGTTTGGCGCCCGTGTTGACCAACTGCCAGCCATTTGGGAAGCCCTGGTAGCGGGTGGATTTGAAACGGGTCATGCATATGCCAAAGCGCTGCGTACGGTTAAGTCGTGCGTTGGCAGCACCTGGTGTCGTTACGGTGTGCAGGATTCAGTAACCATGGCTATCGATCTGGAAAATCGTTACAAAGGCCTGCGTGCCCCGCATAAAATCAAGTTTGCCGTATCAGGTTGTACCCGTGAATGTGCTGAAGCACAGGGTAAAGACATCGGTGTAATCGCTACTGAAAGAGGCTGGAACCTGTACGTGTGTGGTAATGGCGGTATGAAACCTCGCCACGCAGACCTGTTCGCAACCGATCTGGATGACGCAACACTGGTGAAATACATCGACCGCGTACTGATGTTCTACACCAAAACGGCTGACCGTCTGCAACGCACATCAGTGTGGATGGAAAACCTGGAAGGGGGTCTGGACTACCTGAAACAGGTGGTAATTGAGGATTCTCTTGGCATAGGTGAAGAGCTTGAAGCACAAATGCAGCTCATCACGGATACCTATCAGTGCGAGTGGAAAACCACCATTGAATCGCCGGAAGCCCTTAAACGTTTCCGCCAGTTTGTGAACAGTGACGCAACCGATAGCAATATTCAGTTTGTCACTGAGCGCGAGCAAATTCGCCCGGCCACTAAAGCCGAAAAATTTTCGGGTGAAAAAGCCATCCCGGTAGAATTGGTATAGGAGAGCAATCATGCAAGCACAAGAAAGTTATACCCCACAGTGGCATGATGTATGTCATGAAGACGACCTGGTTACCAACAGCGGCGTTTGTGCACTGATTGGTAGCGAACAGGTTGCTATTTTCAAAGTTGTTAACAGCGAAGGCACACAGTATTTTGCGATCAGTAACTGGGATCCGATTGGTGAAGCTAACGTCTTGTATCGCGGTATTGTAGGATCGTTGGGAGGCAAAATTGTGGTTGCCTCGCCACTCTACAAAGAGCATTACGAACTGGCTTCTGGCGTGTGTCTTGAGCGCGATGACGTAAGTGTGAATGCCTATTCTGTGCGAGTGGAAGCACAGCGCGTATTAATTGAACTGTAAAAACCGGAATCTGCAATGACTTCATTACCCCCAACAGCCAATCCTCAGAGCAGTAAACGGTTACTGCAAACAACTTGTCCGTATTGCGGAGTAGGTTGTGGCGTGGATGTCGTGCGCCAGGGGGCAGCGAGTCCACAGTTAAGCGATTTACAGGGTAGCCGGGAACATCCGGCTAACTTTGGTCGCCTTTGTATTAAAGGCACCCATTTATTGGAAACACTGGGGCAGGATAGCCGCTTGTTGTTTCCAATGGTGAATGGGCAGCGCGCTGACTGGCAACACGCTATACAAACGGTAGCCGATAAAATCCGTGAGGTACTGGCAACAGATGGGCCCGATGCTATTGCTATTTACGGTTCGGGACAGTTACTCACTGAAGATTATTACGTTGCCAACAAGCTGATGAAAGGCTTTATTGGCAGTGCAAACATAGATACTAATTCCCGTCTGTGTATGTCGTCAGCAGTGGTTGCCTACAAACGCGCTTTTGGTGAAGACATAGTGCCTTGCGACTACGACGATCTGGAAAACACCGATTTGCTGGTGCTGGTTGGCAGCAATGCCGCCTGGACACACCCGGTGTTATTCCAGCGTATAGAGCGCGCCAAATTGCAGAATCCGGCAATGAAAGTGGTGGTGGTTGATCCGCGCCAAACCGATTCCTGTTCGCTGGCCGATTTACATCTGCCACTGGCGCCGGGCACTGATTCCGTGTTGTATTGTGGTTTGCTGAATTACCTGTCACAACACGACGGACTGGATATCGCTTATCTTGAACAGTCTGTGAACGGTTTGGATGATGCACTCGCCATTGCCCGCGAATGGGATAGCGCAAGGGTAGCAGAGGTGTGTAAATTACCGCTGGCTACTATAGAAACGTTTTTCCGCTGGTTTACGCAACTTCCACGTGTGATCAGCTTTTTCTCAATGGGCATCAACCAGTCTACCACTGGCGTAGACAAGGGGAATGCCATTATTAACTGTCATCTTGCCAGTGGTAAAATTGCCAAACCCGGCTGCGGACCATTCTCGATTACCGGTCAGCCCAATGCGATGGGGGGACGGGAAGTTGGCGGCCTCTCAACGATGCTGGCCGCGCATATGGAC
>NZ_JBLBUE010000259.1:0-2887 GCF_047290655.1 Alteromonas sp. AMM-1
CAGTGATCATGTTTTTAACATAGTCAGCGTGTCCAGGACAGTCTACGTGTGCATAGTGACGAGTAGGAGTGTCGTACTCTACGTGTGAAGTAGAGATGGTGATACCACGTGCTTTTTCTTCTGGTGCGTTATCGATTTGATCGAATGCGCGAGCGTTACCACCGTAAGTCTTTGCAAGAACAGTAGTGATTGCTGCAGTCAGAGTGGTTTTACCGTGGTCAACGTGGCCGATAGTACCAACGTTTACGTGGGGTTTCTTACGTTCAAACTTTTCTTTTGCCATTTTTCTCGTTTCCTAAGTTAAAAGTCCGACCCAATAGAAGACCGGACCGAACCTTCAAAATTTAGTTTCGTGCCTCAATGATTACTTTCGCAACATTGCTTGGGGCTTCTGCATAGTTGAAAAACTCCATTGAATAGGAGGCGCGCCCCTGCGTAGCTGAACGCAGGTCAGTAGCATAACCGAACATTTCGGAAAGTGGCACCTTTGCGCGAACAATTTTTATGCCGCCAACGCCATCTTCCATACCTTCGATCAAACCGCGACGACGATTTAAGTCGCCAACAACGTCACCCATCCAGTCTTCCGGAGTGGTTACTTCAACTTTCATAGTGGGCTCAAGCAAGACAGGATTCGCGTCGGCGGCACCTTTTTTATAGCCCATTGAACCGGCGATCTTAAACGCCATTTCAGAAGAGTCAACATCATGGTAAGAACCGTCGAACAACGTAACCTTTACATCCAGTACCGGATACCCTGCCAACACACCATTTTGCATTTGCTCCTGAATACCTTTGTCTACCGCCGGAATATACTCTTTAGGTATCACGCCGCCTACAATTGCGTTAACAAACGCGTAGCCTTTGCCTTCTTCCTGCGGTTCGATGCGCAGCCAAACGTGACCGAACTGACCCCGGCCACCTGACTGACGGACAAACTTGCCTTCCACTTCCACAGATTTGCGGAGCGTTTCACGATAAGCCACTTGTGGCTTACCTACGTTACACTCAACCTTGAACTCGCGCTTCATGCGGTCAACGATAATGTCGAGGTGCAACTCACCCATACCAGATATGATTGTCTGGCCGGTTTCATCATCTGTATTTACGCGGAAAGATGGATCCTCAGCAGCGAGCTTACTCAGCGCAATACCCATTTTTTCCTGATCTGCTGTAGATTTTGGCTCTACAGCAATCGAGATAACAGGCTCTGGGAACTCCATGCGTTCCAGTGTGATCACGTGGTTTGGATCACACAGCGTGTCACCGGTAGTGACATCTTTAAGTCCGATAGCCGCGGCAATATCACCTGCCCGGACTTCTTTAATTTCTTCGCGATCTTTAGCGTGCATTTGTACAATACGACCAAAGCGTTCGCGCTTGCCCTTCACTGGGTTAAACACGGTGTCACCAGTATTTACCACACCGGAGTAACAACGGAAGAACGTCAATGTGCCCACAAATGGGTCGGTTGCAATCTTAAACGCCAGCGCTGAAAAGGGTTCGCTGTCATCTGCATGACGCTCACCTTCGGAATCGTCTGGCAAAATACCCTTAATAGCCGGCACATCCGGCGGTGAGGGCAAATAACGAACTACCGAGTCCAATACCGCCTGTACACCCTTGTTTTTAAATGCACTGCCACAAGTAGCCAGTACAATTTCGTTGTTCAGTGTACGGATGCGCAGACCTTCGTGAATCTCTTCTTCACTCAGTTCGCCATTTTCTAAATACTTTTCCATTAACTCTTCATTTGCTTCGGCTGCCGCTTCAATCATTTCGGTGCGGTATTTTTCTGCCTTAGCCATCAGTTCTGCAGGAACATCTTCATAGGTAAAAGTCATACCCTGATCTTCTGCATTCCAGTTAATGGACTTCATTTTTACCAGGTCAATAACGCCGCGGAATTCTTCTTCCGCGCCGATGTTAAGCTGGATAGGCACGCAATTGGCACCCAAACGCTTACGGATTTGACCAACAACCCGCTCAAAATCCGCTCCTGCACGGTCCATCTTATTGACGAAGACCATGCGAGGAACGTGATATTTGTCCGCCTGTCGCCAGACGGTTTCTGATTGAGGTTCTACACCTGAAGACCCACAAAAGACCACAACGGCACCATCAAGTACGCGCAAAGAGCGCTCAACTTCAATGGTAAAGTCAACGTGTCCGGGCGTATCAATAATATTGATACGGTGCTGTTCGAATTGCTGTTGCATACCCGCCCAGAAACAAGTAGTTGCAGCAGAGGTAATAGTAATTCCCCGCTCCTGCTCCTGCTCCATCCAGTCCATGGTAGCCGCACCATCGTGCACTTCACCAATTTTATGCGATAAACCGGTATAAAATAGTACGCGCTCCGTAGTCGTGGTTTTACCCGCGTCTACGTGCGCCACAATTCCAATATTACGATAACGTTCAATTGGGGTCTTACGAGGCATACATCTCTCTCAGATTATTCCGTTGATTACCAACGATAGTGAGCGAACGCTTTGTTCGCTTCGGCCATACGGTGCACGTCTTCACGTTTCTTAACCGCAGAACCTTTGTTATCTGCCGCATCCATCATTTCTGCAGCCAGGCGCTGAGCCATTGACTTCTCGCCACGTTTACGTGCAGCTTCTACCATCCAACGCATACCTAATGCATTACGACGAACCGGACGCACTTCTACTGGAACCTGGTAAGTTGAACCACCAACGCGGCGTGACTTAACCTCTACAGTAGGACGAATGTTGTCCAGGGCTTCTTCGAATACATCCAAGTGTGCCTTGCCGGTTTTTTCAGCAACAATATCAAGCGCACCGTAAACGATTCTCTCTGCTACAGATTTCTTGCCGTCGAGCATTACGACATTCATGAATTTAGCAAGCAGTTGTGAACCAAA
>NZ_JBLBUE010000026.1:0-35389 GCF_047290655.1 Alteromonas sp. AMM-1
GGACTTTGAGTTGTTCGTAGCTGACACCCAACCGCTCAGCCGTTGAGCTTCGCATGTTATGCACAACCACATCAGCTTTGCTCACCAGGCGTGCCAGTAAAGCTTTGCCAGCTTCTGATTTCAAATCTATCGCCAACGAGCGCTTATTGCGATTGCAGTTCATAAATCCGGCGCCCATTGACGCTGAGCGTCCGGGTCTGACAGAACGAAACAAGTCGCCCGACAAGTTTTCCACCTTAATCACGTCTGCGCCAAAGTCACCTAAGAATTGGGTCGCGTAAGGACCCAGCACAATGGTAGTCAGATCCAACACCGTTGTGCCCTTGAGCAATGAGTACATAGAAGCTCCGATCACTGTTCACTTTGGGTGCGCAAACCCGGCACCTCTTTTATGTTTACAATTTGTTAATACTATGGTCTGCTAGAATCTATTAGGCAAATCAATAAATAGTATAATTCAATACAAAAACATGATTAATTAAACAGGAGAGTAAGGTGGTTAATATCAAGCACATGAAGGCATTTATTGCTGTTGCTTCGGAGCTTCATTTTACCCGGGCAGCAGAGAAAGTATGCCTGACCCAACCTGCACTCAGTTCGCTTATTCAACAATTAGAACAAGACTTTGGCATTCAGCTCATACGCAGACATACCCGTCAGGTGGAGCTTACAGAAGCGGGCGAAAACTTCAGGGCAACGGCAGAAAAACTGGTTGCTGACTTCGAACAAGCTATCTACGACGTAAAAACCTACAAATCGATTCGCCGAGGCCGGGTGTCGATTGCAGCGGTACCTTCGGTGTGTCAGTACTTCTTACCCGATGTCCTCAAGCGATTTAACGACACCTATCCGGACATTCAGTTACAGGTAGTCGATAGTGCCGGCCAGGATATTCTGGATGCACTGCAAGACAAGCGTATTGATTTTGGTATCACCTACACACAAACCAATAAGGAATTAGAAGCCGCACCGCTGTTTCAGGACGCGCTGGTTGTGGTTTGTCAGCGGCAACATGCGTTCTCGCAGTGCAATAAGGTTAAATGGGAGGATTTGTGTGATGAGAAACTTATTGCAATGGACAAAGGCACCACCATCAGAACGCTTATCGACGGCATCGCGCTTACCAAAAACATGAAGCTGGACATAGTGCTGGAGCCACGCCTTATGCCCACGGCCATAGCTTATGCCGAGGCAGGTGTGGGGGTAACAATATTGCCCAGCCTGGGTATTGAAAAGAGTTTGCCAGAATCACTTGTTGCCATACCGCTTGGATCTCCGGAAATAAGCAGGGAAATTTCGGTGATCAGGCGGCGCAATTCAGCGTTATCACCTGCGGCCAAAACCTTGTATTCCTTTATTTTTGAAGCGAATAACCCGGCGCTTAAATAGCAATCAATGCAGCTTGCCTGTCAGCATTCAAGTCTTGCAGGAGAATCGCTTAGCTACAACATCCTGCGTAAAGCATCGATTAATTCACGATTAAATGCTTTTGCTAATTCGCTTTCCGGCGCAATAGATTCGAAGGCGTGAAACGCGCCGGGCACTTTATTCAGCGTAACAGCACCCCCCTGTGCTTGCAGTGCATGGGCATAGTGCAGGTTCTCGTCATAAAACAAATCCAAATCGCCTACAGCGATATATGTGGCGGGCAGATTGGCTGAGAGTGACTGTCTGGCGGGCACCGTAAAGGGCTTAATGCTGCTTTTGCCCGGCGTATGGCCAAGCGCGGCCTGCCAGCCGTACTGATTTTGTTCTGCTGTCCACAAGTACATGCCCTTTGGGGGGTCCGGCAATATAGTGGTGCCGGTTCTGTCATCCAGCATGGGATAAATTAACGCCTGGCATTTTACAGCGTATTCATTCCGATACGTGGCATACTGCGCCAGCAGTGCAGCGTGGCCACCACCCGCGCTAAAACCAAGCAGCCCGATACGCGCAGTATCAATACCCAGCGTTTCGCTATGCTGGTGAGCCCAGGCCAGCGCCGCATAGCTTTGCTTTACTACCTCACCAATACGCATTTCTGGTGCTAACCCGTAATCCACACTCAATACCACACAATCCAGGCTCAGCGCTACTTGCTGCATACGGGAAAAACCATTCTGGCAACTCCCCATCACAAACCCACCGCCGTGAAAGTGCAACAGTGCTGGCCTTGTCGACGCTGCAGATGCATTGATCACCCACACCCGAACACCCGGCGCATCCGCGCTTTGTTCAATGTCATAAGACTGAATAACGGGATAAGCATCCGCAGGCGCGACATTGAACTTGTTGCGTTTACGGTAGAACCCCAGTGTTTTACCACTCAACGGCGGATTGGACGCGGTGACGTCCAGCAGCGCTTTAAGTGGCTCAACCAATTCGGGCGCAACGGCGGGATGAATAAGCGTCATGAACTGTGTGAAAACCAAGTAATGAAAACGCGAGTATATCCACAATAAAAAAACCCCGCAAAGCGGGGTGAGAACAGGGTGGATTATCCCTGATGAGTGAAAGGGTACTGTGTTGATTTACTGGCCGGTCGCCAGCTCTTTTTCGGTTTTAAAGCCAAACACTTTGCGCAGCACAATCGTAGCCGGGCAAAAGCCGGTAAAACTCTGTTGAAACAAGTTTGCGCCAATGAACACGGTGAACCACAGAAAGTTCTCATGTACAAACCAGGTAAGTGCCACCGACAGTAACACCATAAATCCGGCAAACGCCGTTAACGCTCTTTCTGCAGACATCGCATTAGCTCCTAATAAAAGTATCTGAATGACGCATACACATTGCTGGCGTCTTCGAACTGTGAGTAAAAAGTGTGTGGCTCGTTGCCGTAGAACAAGTTAAAACCGCCGTTTACCTGCCAGTCGTCCACAGGCGAATAAGTTGCCCTGAACTTCATATAGCCGTCGCTATCAGTGGGCGAATAGAAGTTAAACCAGTTCAGAGTAAGGGTTTGGCGCAGTGCACGGTACATAAGCTGAGTAGTCACCACATGACGATTGGCTTCCTGCTCATACTGTGGCCAGTATGAATTGGCTAACAACGCATCGTGATCTACCGTCTTTTCCATATACCACTGCACGCTACCGGTGAGATTCGCCACCAGTTCCTGCTCGTAGCCCACCAAAAAGCGATGCTGGCTGTTAGGTACCAGTGGGTTATTGCCATCCGAATCCTCAATGGCATCATGATAGGCGTATTCTGCCTTCGCTAAACCCGGCCCCATCGGCTTCACGGCGCTGGCTCCCCATACATTTAAGCGGCTGTAGCGTGGCAAGCCTTGCTCGTCGGCGGCCATGGGTGTTTTGTTAAACCCGCGATAACCGTAAAACGCCAATTCGGTTTGGCCCAGGGTTTTGTAAATACGCACCGCCCACTCTGCGCTGTCCGGCTCGTTCTTATCCAGCACGCGAAATCCCGGTGCCACATTCATTTGTGCCTGTGGACTGAAAAACGAAAAATACTCGCCCGTTATACCGTTATCCGGTTCAAATTGAGGCGTTACCACCACATCAATATTTGCTACATCAAAGTAGCCCGACAACTTGGCAGACAAGCTTGGTGCTTTGAGATATTCATCGTCACGCCCCGCAAAAAACGACTGGTAGTCTTTGGGAAACATATCGTTCAAAAACACATAGTCACCGGTGCCCCAGGTAAGTACCTGCTGGCCCAGCTTTGCGTCGAATTTGCGCCCCCACTCACCTAAAACGCCCAGGTTGCCCTGCCACGCCAGTTCGCGGATCTGGGTTTCAACGCTGTTTACTACGCCGTCGTAATACAGATCGCCGCGAAAGGATAACGTTGATGCACTGAGCGCATAATCAGCCTGCAGTTGCACGCGCGCATCCTGCAAAGTAACGTTTTGACCTATGGCCGCATCGTTATGTAAACGCGCGCCAACAGCCAGCTCTGCAAAGCCAGCCAGCATTAATGGCGAGGCCTCGGCGGGCTCATCTAAGTCGCCCCAGTCAGCCCATTCATCCGCCGTCTGAGTGTCAGTGTTTTCCTGCGCCCACACTGCTGTTTGACAGGTGATCCCTGCCACCATCAGTGTGCTGGCTATCAGTGTTTTTAAAGGCTTAGGCATAGCGTTATTTCAACCACTGCATGGGTGGCGTGCGCAGGCTGCGCTCGCTGAACACATCTTCCGGTAAATCGATGTTGTACTCGGTACCCCGGAACTCCATTAACGTGTAGCCACCATTTGTCAAATCTGACACTTTTGAACGCAATACGGTGGGGAAACCTTGTACTGTCTCAATTTGCACAGATTCAACACGGCGATAGTTAGTCCCATCGCCCTTGAAGAAATTGATCACAACCGGCAGCGACGTGGCCTTATCTATTTCCACCACGTAGTGTGCAAACTCCACTGTGTCAGGCTGCTTAGGTACAGCTTTCAAAATGTAGCGTTCAGCGGTTTCTTCCTGCAACGTGAAGTTGTCCTGCGATACTGCGCGTCCGGACACGTCTTCGTAGAAGAAGTGTGAACCCACAAATGAAGTACGCTTGTCACCGGCGGAAATACGCTTTACCAAATCCAGTGCGGGCAGGTATAACCAGCGATCGTCATCCACATCGGTATCGGCGTGTTTTTCCACGCGAAATACCGTGTCTTTCACGTCTGTAGGACGCGAGAAAAACACCATCATTTTTTGGTCGCCATTGTCTTCCACGTCTTTGCGTAAAATGGTGAACTGGCGCATCTGTTTGCGATCCTGATTATCTACAATCATCATGCGGGCATCGGCACGACCGTCATTGCCCGCATAATACGCTGCGCGTTCTGCCTGTTTAATCAGCGCATCTACATCAACCTCTGCGTGTGCGTTTGGTAACAGCATTGCACCGGTAATTAATGCCAAAAAAAGTTTACTGTAATTCATACCGACTCCTTATTTCGCCGATTTAAAAACGATTTTGTGACCCAGGCTCATTACTGCCGGCAGCAACAACAGCGTTACCAGCGCAGATACCGCCATGATACTCGCAAGGAATACGCCAACTGTGATGTAAGGTACCAGCGGTGCGAACAATAAAGGGGTGAAACCCAGCGCGATCACCAGCGCATTGCGTGAGATAGCCGTGGCAGGTTCTTCAAACATCAGTGTCATTGTTTGCTTAACACTTTGAGTAGCAATAAAGGTGGCTTTGGCACGTTCCAAAAAGTGAATAGCAAAGTCTACCGACAGGCCAAGCGTCAGGGCAGACAACACGGCGATGGGCATATCGTAGTCTTTACCCACTATGCCAATTAACCCATAGATAAAGGTGATGGTAATGGTAAGTGGTAACATGGCCAAAATGCCGTACACAAATGACCGGAAAAGCACAATCATCATAATGAACACCATGATAAAAGCGCCCAGTAAGCTGTCGAGCATGCCTGCTACCATATTTTCCTGCCACACTACGTTCAGGTAGGCCTTACCCGCCCAATTGGCTTCAATACCCGCGGGCAATGGATGAGTTGCAATGTACTCATTAACGACGTTAATGACCGCGGTCATGTCCTGATTGTCGCCACTGGTTAACTGTAACCATACCAGCGCAGAGCGGTAGTCAGGCGTAACAAAGTGCCATAAATCATTTGGACGATGTGATGACTGGTACTGCAATAACGTTTGCGCTACGGCGTTGCCTGAATCAGGCAGCTGATAGTCTTGCGGCTCGCCAGAGCGCAGTTCCCGATTTACTACTTTTACCACATCGGGCAATGCATTTGATTTACCCACCAAACCTGATGACGCCAGTGCCTTTTGCAGCGATTCGATATACGTTAATACTTCAGGCTGCTGGAAGGTTTTGCTTTGGCTATTGGCCTTTTCAGCCGCCGCCATAACGTTGTTCAGATAGGCCATTTCGTCGTCAGTGAGATCACTGAATAATTTATCGTCGATAGCCACAATTAAGTTCTGTAACTGCTCCCCAGACGCGCCATTGTTTATGGCTGTCAGCGTATCGTTTTTCCATTCTGCTAACGACGCTGGCATATCGTCGCGCTCTAACATCGATGCTGCCGTTGCTTGTTCTGAGCGGTCAGTCAGCACCAGATAGGCATTGTAGGTGCCGGCAAAGTTTTCATTCAGCACCCGGTCTGCCACGCGGATTTCGTGATCAGATTTAAACCAGCGCACCGGGTTATCGTTAATTTGTATCTGGGTTACGCCCCAGGCTGATACCACAAAAACCACACCAAACGCGGCCAGCAATACGCCCTGACGCCCGGTTGCCAGCTTGCCTAATCCTCTTGCCATACGCGCAATCGCAGAACCCTGACCCGCGCCGTCTTCGTGCATGGCTGCCTGTAATTTTGCCAGCGAAGCCTCACTCATACGCGAAAGATAAGCAGGAATAAAGGTAATGGTGACCAGGAAGGCAAACAAAATCCCAAAACCAACAAATGCACCGAAGATTTGTACTGGTGGAATAGGCGTAAGCATTAGCGAGAAAAAGCCCACCGAAGACGTTACCGAGGTATACAGCATGGGGGTGAAAAGGTGCCCTACCACTTCTTCCACAACGGCTTTTAAATCTTCACCTGGCTTATAGCGATCGGAGAATTCAGACAAAATATGTACCGAATCTACCACTGCAATGGGCATCAGGAATATGGCAATCATCGACGACATAATGTGTACGGTGTAACCAAAACCTATCAACAGGCCCATGGTTACAATCACTGTTGCCATTGCCACAATCATTGGTGCAGAGATCAACGGAATATTGCGGAAGAAGATAAACAATAAGATAAAAATTGTCAGGCCAGCCAGTGGCGCTGAAATGCCCATTTGCACAAACATCTCAAAACCAAACTGGTCTTCGGCTACCGGCAACCCGGTAATGTACCACTGCGCTGTTCCATCGAAAGTGGCAATCGTTGCCCTTATTTCTTCGGCAATACGGTAGCTTTCGTTTTTATCGACAATGGGAACATAAATGGCTGCGGCCTTGCCATTTTGCGACACCAGTGTGTCGTATAACAGTGGCAGCCTTTCAATATTCGCTTGCACCTGTTGTGCTGCCGCATCTGAAACCGGCGCTTCTGGCATCATCCACTCAAAACGAATGGTGCCGGGGCCCGCCTGAGAAATATTGTCTACGGTAGAAATAGACATCAAATCTGCATCAACCACCCCGTCGATTGCCAAAATTGACTTAGTTAAGTCAAAAATGTCAGTCAAAGATGTCTGATTGTACACACCATTAGCATCGGTTTCGTTTACCACACCCACCACAATGGCATCATACATGGCAAAATTTGCCTTAGTTTCATTGTGAAATGCGCGTGCCGGATGATCGGCGGCCAGCATGTTCTCAGGGTCGGTATCTATGGTAATCCGTGGGATTTGGCTGCCTATCCCGAGTGTTAGCAACAATAAAATGGCATAAATCCACAGGGGTTTATGCGTACTGATTGCTACAAGTTTACCTGACAAGGTATTCATAAGGGTCTTCACTATTGCCACAAAGGATAATATTACACAGCAATATATGCGCCATTTCTAATATATCAAGTTTTACCTGTTCGCTTAGCTGTGCTTTTGTATCGGCAAAGCACCATGCGCAACCCAATTATCATGGTAGAATTGTCGCTTCTTATAATGATAGTTGTTTTTCCATGACCTTCCGCTTGTTGTTTTTTGCCTTGCTCGCTACCGCCATGGGTCAGTCTGTTGTAATGACGACACTGCCACCATTGGGTCGAGAAGTTGGCCTCACGGAATTCCAGGTTGCATTTTTAATGTCCAGTTCCGCGTTGATGTACGCGGCGGGCAATGCGCTGTGGTCTCGCGTGGGCAAACGCAAAGGGTACAGACGGGTACTGATCACCGGACTCACCGGCTACACCTTAGGCACATTGGTTTTTGCTACGGTATGGTTAAGCGGATTTCAGGGCTGGCTGGCAGGAACGGCGTTATTTCTGGCATTAATGGCAGCGCGTTCCGGACAGGCAACGATCATGTCTGCCACGCCGCCTTCGGTAGTGGGTTATGCCATATCAATTAGTGCCGAGCATGAACGGGTAAGAGCCATCAGCAAAGTATCTTCTGCCCACAGCTTGGGGCAAATACTGGGTCCAACGTTCGCCGGGTTATTGGTAGGGTTTCATTTGTTAACCCCACTTTATGCAATCACGTTAATGACCTTTACTGCGCTCATTCTGGTGTGGCGATATCTGCCCAACAACCAGACGTCACCAGTGTCTTCCGTGCCTAAAGTGGCTGGAGTAGTTACCACACACAGTATTCAGCCTTATGTGCCCTTGGTTATCGCTATGAATGCGTGTGTGTTTTTGGCCGTTGCCATGATGCAACAATCGTTGGCCTTTTTCCTGATCGATCATCACGGTGCCTCTACTACCGAAGCAGCTCAGGGTGTAGGCCTTGCTATGATGATAAGTGCCGTTTGTGCACTGGCGGTACAGTTTACTCTGGTACAGCGCACCAGCATGCACCCTGCTAATCTGATGAAACTGGCATTCCCGCTACTGTCATTTGGCTATTTGATTTTGTATTTGCATCAGGAACAAAGTCAGCTGTATTTTGCCATGGTGTTTTTAGGCTCCGGGATGGGGATCAGTTATCCGGCGATTGCTGCGCTTGCAACCTCAAGCTGTAAGCCTGAGAATCAGGCTACCGTCACCGGCTTTATTACCGCTTCGCCTGCTATGGGCTACATTATTGGCCCACCAATCGCCGCCTCGCTATACCATCTTAGCCACCGCGCGCCCTTTATTGCTTCTTCGGTAATGCTGGCAGTCGTTACACTTATTGCCCTTGGTCACTTGCGACCAAAGCCCAATCGGGTAACCGAAGAATTGTAACAAGGCACGAATTCGGGCCATTTACACTTGCAGTGCGTACGCTGCCGTGATGAACTTTCGATGTCTCGCGGTTTAAACAAGGAGTGTTAATGAGAAAGGTCACCCGCTATCGTCTGGTTTTTGTTGTTCTGGCGATTTGCCTGTACACCATTGGGGTTAAACTTACCCCTGCGCAATTTTTACCGGAACACAACTGGCCAGTATTTGCGGGTTTGTTTGCACTGTATTTTGCTGTGATCCCCGCTTTGCACCTGTTGCTTGTGATATTGGCTACTCAACAAAAATGGTGGAAGCTCCTTATTCCATTTTCCACTTCCTCGTTGGTTTGCCGCTACTCGATGCCAACTGAACTGGCGGGTTATTTCGAATTCATCTCGTATCTTCGTTATCCCTTGGTTGCCATTTTACTGGTAATTGAATTGGCGATTGTTTACCACGTTGTTCGCATGCTTTGGAAATGCCGCACAATGCAAGGCGATCCGCGTGCCTCTGCAATAAGAGCAATGAACAACGAAGACGAAAAGAAGCGGACAACCGCCATTCTGTTTGCTTATGAACCGGCGACCTGGTATTACCTGCTGCCTTTTCTGAGTCGCAACCATGTTCCTACACTGGCGCACCTGAGACTTTCCTCTTCGTCACTGTTAATGCTATTTGTGTTAATAGTGGGCTTAATTCTGATGACATCTGGCTTGTATTATTTCCTTGCGATGTGGTCGGAACTGGTGGCTATTATTGTGTCGTCTTTAGTGGGTTATTCACTCATTTATCTCATCGCAAATTACCGGATCAGCAAGCATCATTCTGTGTATGTATTGGATGGTCATTTGGTTATTAATAACAACTTTTTGAACCTGATGGTTATCCCTATTAAGCAGATTTCTCATGTTGAAGTTAACACGTTTGAGCAGCCTTCATCTGAAGCACTTTGTCTTGGTAAAGGTACGCCAAATATCAAACTTATACTCAGTTCACCAAGCTGCTATTACGGCATGATGGCAACGCTTACCGACTCTGTTTCTGAGGTATATTTGTCGGTTGATAACCCTGAATCAATCTCAGCATTGAACAAAAACCAAATAGACCATTCTGTATAGAGCGGCTATTTTAAAAGGCCTGGAAAGGAAAGATTAAATAATTGCCAGAACCACAATAACTATATAGACTGGTCTGTATAATTATTGTGAGTTCAAATTATGGCACGACTGTCTGCAAGAGAAAAACTGCTAAAAGCGGCGGGTGAATTATTCTATGATCAAGGTATCATTGCCACCGGCATCGATGCCGTTATCACCCGTGCAGGTGTGGCGAAAATGTCGCTGTACAACAACTTCAAATCGAAGTCGGAACTGGTGGCAGCGTACATCGATACCCGCCATCAGGAATGGTTGGCTCTTTATGCTAAACGGTCTGCTGAATTACCTAATGGCTGGGAACGCGTACTGGCCATATTCGATGCCTATAAAGATCACGCAGAGTTTGACTACGAAAACGGCTTTCGGGGTTGCGGTCTTCTCAATGCCGCTGCAGAAATGCCAGCCAACAGCCCGGAAAGAGCTGCTGTGCATCGGCACAAACAGGAAGTAAAAAGTATTGTTAAGCGTGAGTTGTCAGAATTGCCCCTCACCCACCCCAATAACATTGAGCAACTTACCGAGCACCTGTGTTTCCTGCTGGAAGGATCCATTTCCTTAGCAGGCTTATCATCAGACACCCTGGCAATTGATCGCGCACGCACCATGGCAGACCAACTGATAGAGCAATCGCTCTGAGAGATAATGTATGACCCAATCTATGACACACACTTCTTCGAATTATCTCATGGGCGTTATTGCGGTTGTCGTCGCTTCATTTTTATGGGGCACTACAGGTACGGCAGCAACCTTTGCACCGGATGTTAGTTCATTGGGCATCGCCGCCGTTTCCATGGGCTGTGGCGGCTTACTACAGGCCGTGATCGCCTGGCGCTACATCGTCAGACAGTGGCAGGCATTAAAGCAGCACCGCGCGCTGGTATTATGGGGTGCAGTGAACGTAGCCATTTACCCACTGGCGTTTTACAGTTCCATGCGCCTATCCGGAGTAACCATTGGCACCGTAGTCTCGATTGGGATGGCACCGGTGGCGGCAGCGATAATTGAACGGCTGTTTGATCAACAGAAACTCAATACTCGCTGGATCATGAGTATTATTCTTGGTGTTTTTGGCGTATTACTGCTGGCTAGCGCAAAACCCCAACACAGCGGCTCTGCCGAAATGGGTAGTATGTCGCAGTGGTACAACTTTTTTGGCATCTTGCTTGGGTTGATTGCCGCATTCACCTACGCCATGTATTCCTGGCTGGCACATCGATTAATTCAACGCAATGTGCACTCACGCGCAGCGATGGGCAGTATGTTCGGTGTGGGCGGACTCCTGTTGTTTCCCGTACTGTTACTCACCGGGGCCGAACTGCTCGACAGTACAACTAACCTGCTGGTAGGGGTGTATATGGCCGCCGTGCCTATGTTTATGGGTTACCTGTTATTTGGCTACGGGTTGCGCTCTATTCGCGCCAGTCTGGCCACAATTATTACCCTGCTGGAACCTGTTGTTGCAGCCATCCTGGCCATGTGGATTGTAGGTGAGACCTTATCCTGGATTGGCTGGGCAGGCATAGGGCTTATCAGTTCATGTTTGTTAATTGCCACCCTAAAACGAAAACCGGCACCAACACCGCTACCCGCGGCAGTTGACGCACCAGCAAGCGTATAGGTGGTATTCTCACACTGTAATTTAAACCGGAACAGGGTACACTGCCCGCTCACACAGGAGCAGTCGTTGTGAAAATTGACGTACGTAACATCCCTTTTTCAGAGGCCCATTTATGCAAAGCGGATTGTTTGGTAGCGCTTGTCGACTTTGATTGGTTATATACTGCACCTGCCAGCACTGAGCAACCCGCCATACATAAACCAGACTGGCTGATTGAGCAGATCAAAGCCCTGCCTTTTAATGGGCAAGAAATCATAAAAAGTAAACACTTACTTATTTCAGAAGCCTTTACAATAAAAGCAAAGAGACTTTTGTTAGCAAACACTAACAGGAACAACAATCTGGCTAATTGCCCTCCCGAAACGGCGAGCAATATACGCCAGTCGCTGGCTCACATTGCCGATACAATTTGTACGCAGCTAAGTAATGTTAATGCAAAACATATCTGTGTTGTGGCCCCGTTTGCCACAGACAGCGCTTATACACAAGCACTCATCGATGCGCTGTTATTTGCCAGTTACCGCTTCAACGATTTCAAAACTACCGCCCAAAACGCTAACCCGGTAAGTATTAAAGCCATAACGCTGGGCGTTGAATACAACGAACTGGCGCCCAATACTGAACTGGCTTTGGCCATCCACCGGGGCAAAAGTATGACGCGCGACTTAGCCAATTTACCCGGGAATATCTGCACGCCGTCGTATTTTGCTCAATGTGCCGAAGCACTGGCAGCCACATCTCCACTGCTAACCACTGAAGTATTCGATGAAGCAACACTTACCGACATGGGCATGGGTGCCTATGTTGCCGTAGGACAGGGCTCGGCGCAGCCTACCTGTATGCCGGTTATGCATTACAGAGGCGCACTTGACCCCATCAAGCCTGGCATTGTCCTGATAGGCAAAGGCATTACGTTTGATACCGGCGGCATTACCCTTAAACAGCCCCCCGGTATGCAAAACATGATTTACGACATGTGCGGCGGGGCCACTGTTATGGGCATCATGACGGCGCTAACTGAACTGCGATTACCCATCAATGTTATTGGCATTATTGCTACCGCTGAAAACATGCCCGATGGCAACGCCTTCCGGCCAGGCGACATTTTAACCACCCTGTCAGGGCAAACCGTTGAAGTGATCAGCACCGACGCAGAAGGGCGACTAGTGCTTTGCGATGCCATCACTTACGCGCAACAGTTCAACCCGGCTGCCATCATCGACATTGCCACCTTAACCGGAGCGCACATAGTGAGTTTAGGTAGTCACGCCAGTGGGCTAATGAGTAACAGCCAACTGCTGTCTGATGCATTAATTGCGGCAGGCGAGCAAAGCAGTGACCGCGCTTGGGCGATGCCCATTTGGGACGAGTACCAGGAACCACTCGATTCGTTTGCGGCAGACATGCGTAACAGCGGCAGCAATTCACCCGGCATGATCACCGCAGGCTGCTTTTTATCGCGCTTTGCAGGCAATACGCCGTGGGCCCATCTTGACATCGCCGGGACCAGCTTCCAGTATGGCAAGGGTAATTCAGCCACCAGCCGTCCGTTTTCATTGCTCCTGGCGTTTTTAACTCAATGCAGTGAAACGCGTGAGTACCGCTGGCCGGTGTCACCTGTGTTATACTAAGTGCACTTGTGAAAAGAGCAGCCTAACCTTTGTTTCAGGCTGGTATCAACGCCAGATGATCTGCACCAAAGGTTAACCCGTTCTAGTTCCAAAGTAGGATTTTTTTTTACCAGGTCGGGTCCTACAATCAACAAAGTGTTAAAACAAAGTTAATAAGGAGTGCCATTATGTGGACAAAACCTCAGTACACTGAAATGCGTTTAGGTTTCGAAGTAACGCTGTATATCAGCAACCGTTAATTGCACTCCTCGCAGAGGCGTGTTTTCAACAAGTGTTTAAAGGGCTGCACTATGCGCAGCCTTTTTTATTCCCGCCTGTGAATAAAACGGGCAACGCTTTTAAAACAAACAGGATTCCTGAGCATGAAAGTACTGATCCTGGGCGCAGGTGCCGGCGGCGGATTCCCACAATGGAACTGCCATTGCGACAACTGTCGCGGCGTAAGAGATGGCTCAATTAAAGCCAGTCCGCGCACCCAATCCAGTATTGCTGTGAGCGCAAATGGTACCGACTGGGTGTTAATTAATGCCTCCCCGGATTTGCGTCATCAAATCAATCATACGCATGAGCTATGGCCTGCCGACAAATCCCAACAACGCGGTACCAGCATACGTTCGATTATTCTTACCGACAGTCAAATCGATCATACCACCGGCTTGCTCACTCTGCGCGAAGGCTTGCCGCTGCCGGTATATTGCACCGATGTAGTCTATGAAGATCTCACCACGGCGTTTCCGCTGTTTCCGATGCTGAAGCACTGGCACGGCGGTCTGCAGCGCCATGCCATTGACACGGATTACAACCAGTCCTTTACGCCAGAAGGTATAGAAGGGTTATCGTTTAATCCCGTTGTACTGGAATCCAATGCGCCGCCCTATTCAAGCTATCGTGACAAAGTGGTACCCGGCAACAATATCGGCCTGCAAATTACCGATACGGCGTCAGGCAAATCGCTGTTCTATGCTCCTGGATGCGTGCAGGCCAGCCCCTTGGTGGAATCCATGCTGGAACAAGCCAGTTGTGTACTGTTCGACGGCACCTTGTGGCTGGACGATGAAATGATCCAAAAAGGCTTTAGCAATCGCCTGGGTACACAAATGGGCCACATGCCGGTAAACGGGCCGGACGGCACGGTAGCGCTGTTAAACCGCTACCCGATTGATCGCAAAATCCTGATCCATATTAATAATACCAACCCGGTGCTGAACGAAGACTCGTCAGCCCACCAGTACCTGCTCGACAACAACATCGAGCTGGCGTACGACGGTATGAAGATTTCCTTATAGAGAGGTGTACGGTGAGTCAACAACCCTGGAGCCGAGAAGAATTCGAACAAAAGCTGCGCGACAAAGGGCAGTACTACCATATTCATCACCCGTTTCATCAGGCCATGAATAAGGGCGAATGCACGAAAGAACAAATTCAGGGTTGGGTGGCCAACCGCTTCTTTTATCAAATGTGTATTCCGATTAAAGATGCCGCCATACTGGCCAATTGCCCGGACATGGAAACCCGCCGTAAGTGGATTCAACGCATACTGGATCACGATGGCGAACAAGGCGATCCGCGATTAGGTGGCATTGAAGCCTGGTTAAGATTAGGCGAAGCAGTAGGACTTGATCGTCAGGACATTCTGGACGAAAAACTGCTGCTACCCGGCGTTAAATTTGCTGTAGGTGCCTATGTTAATTTTGCCCGCCGTGCGACATGGGAAGAAGCCGCTTGTTCTTCACTTACCGAAATGTTTGCACCGGAAATCCACCAGAGCCGACTGGATACCTGGCCAGAACACTATCCGTGGATCAATCAGGACGGTTTTGCATATTTTCAAATGCGCCTGAGTCAGGCCCGTCGTGATGTAGAACATGGCCTGGCAATTACCCTCGATCATTTCAACACCCGAGCGCTACAGGAAAAGGCATTGAATATTCTGCAGTTCAAACTGGACGTACTTTGGTCGCTGGCCGATGCTATTAGTCTGGCCTTTGAGTTCAACCGCAAGCCATTTCACGGGCTGGCCGACCAGCAAATTTGCCACAAGGGGTTAATGTAATGAGTGAACTGTCTGACTCGCTTTCGGGCAAAGTCCCTAAACTCAACCGCTTGTTTAAGTTTCAGTTCGAACCCGCACAGGACTGCTACGTACTGCTGTTTCCGGAAGGCATGGTAAAGCTAAACCCCAGTGCCTCGGAAATCCTGTTGCAGGTGAACGGTGAGCGCACAATCAGCGACATCATCGATGCCTTACTGGCGAAGTTTCCCGATGCAGAAGGTCTCGGTGAAGACGTGTTCGCTTTCTTCGAACATGCAGAAGAAAAGCGTTGGATTAACTATGTCTGAGACAAAGCATTCCCAGCCGGGGCCACCGCTGTGGTTATTAGCGGAACTCACTTATGAATGCCCGCTGCACTGTCCTTATTGCTCAAATCCTGTGAATCTGGGTAGCCGTGAGCAAGAGTGTGATACCGACACCTGGCTGCGGGTACTCAGCGAAGCACGCGCCATGGGCGCGGTACAACTGGGCTTTTCCGGTGGCGAACCGTTATTGCGAAAAGACCTGGAAGTACTGGTAAAGCATGCTTCCGACCTGGGTTTCTATACAAACCTGATCACCTCCGGCATTGGGCTTACTGAAAAACGGATTGCTGCACTGCGGGAAGCCGGACTCGACCATATACAGCTAAGTTTTCAGGCCGCCAACGCCGATGCCAACGACCTGATTGGCAATAAACGTCACTCCTTCGAGCAAAAACTCAAAGTGGCGAAACTGGTAAAGCAGTACGAATACCCTATGGTATTGAACTTCTGTCTGACGGCACAGAACATCGACCAAATCGACGATGTAATGGCGCTGTCCTGCGAACTGGACGGTGACTATGTGGAGCTGGCCACGGTGCAATATTACGGCTGGGCGTACCTGAATCGAGACCACCTGCTACCAGCGAAAGCACAGCTGGAAGCAGCCGAAGCCAAAGTGAATGCGTTTCGCGCTCAACAACAAGGCAAAGGCCCGCATTTTATTTTTGTTACCCCTGACTATTACGAAGACCGCCCTAAAGCCTGTATGAATGGCTGGGGTACGACTTTCCTGACGGTCACCCCCGACGGTAGCGCGTTGCCTTGTCACAGTGCGAAAATCCTGCCACTTACCTTTCCAAACGTAAAAGACAAGTCCATCCAGGCGATTTGGCGGGAAGACTTTTCGTTCAACCATTTTCGCGGCACAGACTGGCTGCCCAGCCCCTGTAAAACTTGCGACGAAAAAGAAAAAGATTTTGGTGGATGCCGCTGCCAGGCTTATATGTTAACCGGCGACATGTATAAAACCGATCCGGTATGTAGCAAGTCACCCGACCATAGCCTGATGGCCCAGGCGGTGAAAAATTCTGAATCACCGAGCCGCGAATTAGTGTATCGTGATCCCAAGGTAAGCATCCCAGTCACTGAGATATAAACACCATGGCGCACCAGGAGCAGCTGTCTAACGGACTCAATGTGGTTAGCTTTAAGCAGGCCGCTGAGGACTTTGGCGCAGTGTTTGTGGTACCAACACCCGCGGTAGACAGTTCGGGTATTGCGCATTTAGTAGAGCATCTGGTATTTCGCACTTCAACACGCTACCCAGCCAGGCATACACTGTTTGCTGCCAACAGTCTGTTGCCGATGAAGATGAACGCCTCAAGCCACAATGGATTCAGTTACTTCTATGCGGTATCGCCCAATAAGCAGATATTAATTCAAGCGGTTGAATATCTGCTGGCGGGTATTCAACAGCGAGAATATAACGACGATGACATTCGCCGTGAGCGGGATGGTGTTATTGCCCGCGAATTAGCGATGTACGAAGCCACTGGCGAATACCAGCAAAAAATGGCCATTTGGCGCGGCGATCGCGCCCCGGATTGCTATCACCATTGGGGCGGTTATTGCGACACAATTTCGCAGCTCAGAGCATCCGATGTAGCGGGTTACAAAGCGCAATACTATCAGGCAGGACAAATCACGTTGTTATTGTCTGGCATTGCGGCAAACGATTTGCTGCCACGGGCCAGTGAACCATTTCAAGCCAGCGACTTAACCTATACTCCCAGGCAACACCAGTTCAGGGCTGACACGTTACAGGATGACTGTATTTTTAGCTGGTGGCTGCCTGAGTGTTATCTGGATGGACTGTTGTCGGCCAAAGCCAGACTGCGCGGCCTGTTGAATAAGTACAATATGCAAGTCGTTGTTGAAGACTCTGCTAACTATCAGCAGAAATTCGCATTCCGCATTATTGGACGCCCGGGCCAGTTGATAGCGGCTCAACAAGCCCTTATCGACGAAGTAAAGTTCCTGCGAATTGTACCTAAACAACACCTGTTCTTTGAATCCAAATACCCGGAATCCATCAACAGCCTATTGGCCTGGTATCACGGCCAGCAGCCGCTGAATCGCAAGGTGGTGGCATTGACTCAGGCACTGGCGCTCACACCGGTGATCACCAGTTTAAAACCACTGCCTAAGCCAATTGTAAGGCTGGTCAGCCGGGCTCAGCCTCAACACCCGGACTGTGAATTTGTAAACGTGGCCGCGGGACATGCGGCACTCACCCTGCCCAATAAGTTACCCCCCAGGGTGGCGGCCTTAGCAGAACAACGTCAGGCAGGCCAAACGTTTTTATGTAATCAGCATGACTGGATATACTGGCTGGCACTTAACAACACAGCACAGCCGTGCACCGAAATAGCCCGTGCGTTATTGGAAAACGAGCAGTTTTGGTTGCCGCGAATAAGCGGACAGTGTTACGCCATGGGCGTGCAACTTACTGATAATACGCTTATATGTTACGGTGTGATGGACGATGAGCCGCACCGACGCGAACAGGAAATTCAGCAGTTAGTAAACCCTGATTCGATTTCCTGAAACGAATCGTCCTAATCTAAGTATTATTTTTGCAAATAATTCTCATTTAGAATAAAGATAACAGAAGGTCTCGTGTTCCAGTACACTGATCTCTGTGCGCCTGCGCGCAGAGCGCAGGTTAGCCGTTATACCAAACAGGAGAATTAATGAAGAAACGCAATTACTATCAGGTTCAGGTGCAATCCAGTCAACGCCTGACACCCACCATGCAAAGACTGGTATTTCAGGGAGAAGACCTGCAGCGGTTTCCCCACGACACGCCAGCCGGCAGTTACATCAAGTTACTCTTTAACCAGTATGGTGAGTCATTCACTGACGCACCTGCCGAGAATGAAACTGTGCTGATGCGAACCTACACGGTAAGACACGCCGATGCGAAAACGGGTACACTCACTGTTGACTTTATGCTACACGGCGAAGGCGTCGAGAGCGGCCCGGCATCCCATTGGGCAGTAAACGCAAAACCCGGTGACACACTGTATTTTGGTGGCCCAGGTACATCAAAGGGATTAGCCGACGAGCGCGACTGGGTATTGTTAATGGGCGACATGACAGCCTTACCCGCCATTAGTGCACAACTGGAAAACTTACCAGCCGACACTAAGGGTTACGCCGTGATCAGCATCGAAGATGCAGATGATAAGCAAGCACTTACACACCCGGATAATGTTGACATAGTTTGGGTAGAAAATACCGGTAGCGATACACTCGCTTCGTCGTTAGCCGCAATTCGCTGGCTGGACGGTACACCGGCAGTGTGGGCAGCATGTGAATTTTCCAGCATGCGGGCAATCAGAAGTGCGTTGGATGAGCAGTTCGATATACCACGCAGTCAGGTTTATGTAACCAGCTACTGGCGCAAAGGCCGTTCAGAGGATCAGCATAAAATCGATAAACGGGAGGATCTGGCCCAGTATAATGGGTAAAGTGTAATAGGGCGGATTATAAGCTGTTACTTGTAACGGGCTGTAGTCTGCATTAGTTTGAGTGCTAACGTCTGCTAATTTAAGTGCTAACGTCTGCTAATTTCAGTGCTAACGCACTATGCGACTCAACACCCTGTATGCTTCGGTTATGCGTTGCGATGCTTCCGTACTGCCGCCTTTGTCCGGGTGATGAGTCTGCAATAATTTTCGGTACTGCCGTTTTATGTCTGCTGCCGTTAACAGTGAGTTCGCATCAAAGCCTAAAATGCGTTTGGCCTGGTTAACGTCATGGTCGGTATACCCTCCCCCCACAAAACGTTCCCAAAACCCATTTAGCAACTTCTCCACCCCATTACGGTCGGTCTCTTTCAGGTTGCGCCAGTCCAGATAGTAAGCTCTGAGCGGATCGTCGTTATTGAGTTGGGTTGTTTCAACTGAGCCCGATTGTGTTGAGCTCTCACTGCTAATAACGAGTTTGCGGATAATCTTTAAGGTGTGGATATCCAACGCCGCTTCACCTTGGTTTTGCCATTCGTCACTCAGCGTATACAACGCATTAAACAACACAAAGTGCATTTGAAACATGGCCAGTGAATCGCTAAGTTTCAGTCCCTGAAACAGATGCCATGGCGGTGCCTGTAAAGCCTGCAACAACGCATACTCAGAAATACCGTCATCAAACTTGCCCTGCAAGGCGTGCAAGGCCTCCATTAACAATGGATCAGGCGCATTTTCTGAAATAATTACTTTCACCTTTTATTTTTAGCTCCACATTACCAGCACTGCAGCCAAACCAATCAGTACCAAGCCGAGGGTTTCGTGTTTTCGCACCGGCTGTTTAAGCCAAACCACTGATATCAGCATAGTGGTAAACACTTCCAGCTGACCAAGGGTTTTTACATAGGCTACGTGCTGCATCGCCATGGCAGTAAACCAGCCAATCGAGCCGAGACAACTGGTGACGCTGGCTGCCAGTGTTTTACCCGGCTGTGCAGCCAACTTTGAAAACGTTGTTGGTTGCTGCAAGCCAATGTAAACACACAATATAATGGTTTGCACCAGCAATAGCCAAAACAGCACCCATCCCGCGGCGAGTTCAAACGACAAGGACAGTGCGTGGCTTGCCTCCCGGACATACAGCGAGGTAAGGGCAAAGCAGGTACCGCAAGCCAGTCCTATCATTATTGTCTTTGGCGTTAAGTCACCGCCTTTCCGCCAGCCACTCAGCACAAATACCGCCATTGCACCGATAAAAATGCCCACCCAACCGAGAAAGCTCAGGGCGCTACCGAAAAAAAGCATGCCGAGCACGCCAGCCACCAGCGCCTCACTCTTAGCCAGGCCAGCGCCCACTGCGAAGTTTTTCTGCTTAAACAACACGACCATCAATGAAGTGGCTGCAATTTGTAAGCACGCTCCCAATCCTATATAGATCCAGAAGCGCGCCGAGAAGTCAGGAATACCTGCATTCTGCCATACCGACAACGCATAAACATACGCGGCCGCCATCGGTGATGCGAACAGAAAGCGAGACAGAGTCACACCCATAGTAGGCACTGTGGCACTGAGTTTACTTTGAATTGCATTGCGGAATGTTTGGAAAAACACCGCCATAAGGGTAAATAGGATCCAGCTCACTTTGTTTCCTGCTAAACCGTGTTGCGCATCCACAAAAGTATGATGCGTGCCAGTTAATATGTAATTGTGTTAGCGCCTTTGCGCCAACTCACTTTGTTAACTTAACTACGTATACCCAGGCCAGCTGTACTTTGCCATTGCACAAAGCAACCTCCGCCTCTACCCGCTGATATTCGTTACCTTCGAAGGCGTCGAGCTCATCCCAGTGCTTATGCAGATTTAATGAGCTAAATACTTCGCCCTTAATAACCGTACCCTCAGGATTTAACACCAAACCCGGACAACCGAGCGCGGCGCCCCAACCTGATTCAATTAAATCACCACACAGCGACACTGATTGCCGGTTACCGCCTATGCTGTCGAGAATATGCTGATTTGGATAACCCGCGCGAAGCGTACCATATACAAACAAATGTTCAGTTTGCGAGCTCACCGTTTACCCCGTTGTATTTCGTTTAATTGCCAACACACCGGCAATAACCAGTGCGGTACCGCCTATTTGAGCCGCAGACAATGGCTCACTCAAAATAACCCACCCCAGCGCAATAGTGATCACAGGCCCAAGTGTGCCAACCAAAGCGGTATCTGCCGCGCCAATATGGCGTATCGCAGATGCCTGCAAAAACACCGGGATCACCGTCGCAAACAGTGCCATGGCCATTGCATAGCCGTATACCGACATCGGTTGGGCCAGCCCCGATAACGGGCTGGACAGTACAAAATGCAGTTGTACGGCAGCAATGGATACCAGCATGGCCAGTAACGAAACTTTGCGTGAGCCCAGCTTTTTCACGGCGACCTCAGAAAACGCATTGTAACAGGCATAGGACAACGCTGAGCCGAATACCAGACCCACGCCCAGCCACACATCACCCGTTGAGTCACTGAACTGCAAATCCCCGGCACTGGCAATCATCACACCCGCTGAACAAAGTACCAATGACAATACCAGGCGTCGATGCAGTTGTTTGCCCAGAAATATCACCGCCAGTAGCACTGTCATGGCCGGGTAGGTGAACAAAATAAGTCGTTCCAATCCGGCACTGATATACTGCAAGCCCATAAAGTCCAGTATGGATGCGCCATAATAGCCAGCCAGCCCCACCGCACTTACCAACAGCCAGTCTTTCGCTGTTAACGTCGGCCCATGCCGTAACGCACTCATCCCCACGACTAAAAACAACGGCAGCGAAAATGCCATACGCAATGCCAGTAACGTGATCGCATCGATCTCGCCAGCCCCGTAAGCAAGCTTTACGAAAATCGCTTTTAATGAAAATCCGAAAGCGGCTAAGGTGGCAAGTAAGAAACCTTGTTGATGTGAAGTCACTGGATGCTTGCTGTTAGTGTTCGAGATTTAGCATACTACGACAGTTTCCCTTCACTAAGAATTGGGTTATTTTCAATCGAGCATTCGAAAATATGGAACACTATGCAATACACGCTCTCCGATCTGCGTTTGTTTTTAGCCATTGCAGAAACACATAATCTTACCAAAGGCGCTGAAAAGGTATTTCTTGCCCCCTCTACCGCCAGCCATAAAATTAAAACGCTGGAAAGCAATATAGGAACGGTATTGCTGAATCGCCATGCCAGAGGCATCAGCCTCACTACAGCGGGAGAGATTTTCTTGCGGCATGCCCGCCATACCCTGGCCAATCTCGAACAAATGCATGCTGATCTGATGCCGTTTGCCAAAGGTTTACAAGGACATATTCGCCTGTGGGCTAATACTCACGCTATTCATAGTTATTTGCCTGCCGATCTGGCGGTATTCCTGGGCGCGCATCCGTCGGTGAGCATCGCACTGGAAGAGCACACCAGCGCTGACATTCTTGACGCCGTACAAAAAGGTGATATTGACGCAGGCATTGTAGCCGAGCCCAATGAACCCGGAAACTTAACCCTGCTGGACTACCGTAACGACCGGTTGGTACTGATCACCCCACTATTACATCCGCTGGCTAACTGTGGTCGCACTACGTTTACCAATGTACTGCATTATCCGTTCGTCATGCTGCACAACGGCTCAGCTATTCATACTTTTACCATGAACATAGTCTCAGCGCTCGGCCAGCATCTTAACGTACGGGTTCAGGTTAAAAGCTTCGAGGCAGTGTGCAGAATGGTAAGTGCCGGTGTGGGAATAGGCTTGGTGCCGTTTGATGCTATTTCGCAACAACCCCACCTGCCCATAGCCATAATTGAATTAGACGAATCATGGGCTAAACGTGCCCTTAAAGTTTGTGTGCGCTCACCAACCCAGCTTGGCGGCTTTACCGGATTGCTGGTAAATCAACTCACCCGGCAAATCTGAGCACCGTGCACTAAAAACGATACAAGCTAACTTGCACGCAACCAAAACAGCGAGCCGTCTACCGATCGCCAGGCTTCTTTTCCGTATTCCAGAATATATAATTCTGCTTCTTCGGCCGAGCCTGGCGAGTACATGCCTTCAAAATGTTTAACCTGCTTTTGTCCAGTCAGGTATTTCACCACATATTTGTTGGCTTTTAGCAATGCACGTTTGGCTTTTGCGGCCGCTTCGCCTTTTGGATCGCGGTGATAGGCCAGCAGCGCCTTACCACCCAGCACCGGTAAGCTGGGTTCATCAAATTGTTTCAATAGGGCTTGAAGTTGATCCCAGCGACCTTTGCATATCAGCATATTGATCAGTGAAAATCGCACAGCCTGGTTGTCGTTTGGGTTAAGGCGCAACAGGGTTTGCAGCTCTTCGATTGCCTTATCGGCATTGCCGTTTTTAAAATTCAGCCCTGCGCGTTTCTGACGTAGCAACATGTAATTACGCGTTTCATGGATCAGCCAAAAATGTCCGGTATTTTGCTCAACAAAACCGGGCCCCATCGCAGCCTCGAATCCTTCCAAAATCGTATCAATCAGGTCAATGACCTTGGGGCTGTCGGTAGCCAGGATCTCGTCGATACTTTCTGACACTTGCTCATCGAAGGCCATTAGCATGGCGTTCTCGCCCACAAAATCGTCGTCGAAGTCGGTGTTGTCGTCGTCTAAACCACCAAAGCGCAACACATCGATAAGTTCTTCAAGTGAGCCACCCAGCATGCGACGCTCGAGCAGTGCATGGCGTTCCCACTCATCGCCCGCCCAACGGCAGTAACTTCTAATGTTTTGCCATGAAGTAAACGCCAGTACGCGTTTTTCGCTGTCGGCAAAAATATCAAATTCGTCAGGTGTTAAAATATCGGTTTCGATCCACTCAAAGCTGTCCAGTACACCCAGGCACCACTGAGGAAGGGGTTGCTGTTCCGCCAGTGAGACTTTGATGTCTTTTTTAGACAGTTTGCACTGCGCAGGAATAGTAACACACCGGTTTAACGCCTCGTCCATGATCTGGTTATACAGCTGAAACAAGGCATCATTGAGTGTCAGTTGCGACTCTGATTCAAAGTGAATGTCACCCAAAAGCGCCGGCAACCATTGCGACGGTTTAATTAAGGTTGGCGCACAGGCCAAACCGCAAAAATAACCATGAATGTAATAGTAGCCGGGTTGCTTTTCAGAGAGTTCAGACAGAATAGTCAGCTGTTTGCGCAATGTTTGTGGTGAAAGCATAAAAACGAATTACCCTTGCTGTGATAGCAGTAAGGTATATCAGATAAGGGCAGAGGAAAAGTAAAAGCCGGGCAAATGTGCCCGGCGGTTCAAGATTAGAACGAGTAGGTTACCCGCACCTGGGCAAATCGCGGCTGTCCGAAGCGGATTTGGCCGTTACCTGCAATGTAGTTGTAGTACTTTTCATCCAACAGGTTATTGATGTTAAATTGCACATCAATCTGTTCGCTAACATCGTACCGGGCCATTACGTTCACCAGTGCAACCGCATCCTGCACTGCGCCGCCATCATGCGCTTCTGACATCCAGTTTACTCCGCCACCAATGGTTAGCGCAGGTAATACCGATTCCAGGTTGTAGGTAGAAAACAGTTTGAACTGTCTGCGCGGATAGCTGGTGTTTACATCTGCACCGCTGGCATCTTCGGCTTCAAATACAGACCAGCCAGCGTTGATATGCCAGCCATCAACCGGCTGCCCTACTACTTCAATTTCGAAACCTTTGCTTTCTGTGCCTTTTGCTCCACGCTGGGCAATCGTGCCAGCCGGCGCGTCGGGCACATAGTGAACCGTGCCATCGGCATCGATATCGTTTTGTGCCAGGTTATCCTGCTGGATACTGAATACCGACACGGCGGTGTTCAAACGTTCATCCAAAAAGCGGCTCTTTAAACCAAGCTCCACGGTAGCACCGGTTAACGGGTCCAGGTAACGACCGTTGCGGTCCAGCGCATTTTGCGGCATAAAGATGTCGGTGTAACTGGCGTAGAAACGGTGTTCATCGGTAATGTCGTACAACACACCTGCATAAGGGATCACCACGCCATCGTCGCCAAACTCAGTAGCCGTGCCATACGACTGCCCGGTGCGCTCCCAGTCCGCTAAACGCGCACCAGCAATAAGCTTCAGCTCGTCATTTACGTGTAAACGCGTTGCGGCATAGTAACCCGTTTGCTTGGTGTCCATGTCCTGGGCAACGGTGTCTGGTGAGTCGGTCCATACCGGCTCAGCCCACTGTGAATTCCATTCAAAGAAGTTATCAATTACCACAGAGTCACTGCTGACAACCGAATAGGTAGACGCCACTGCCGATTGTTCACTATGCAGACTACCCACCACAAATTCATGAGTTTGCCCCCATAGCGGGTAATCGCCCTGAAGCTGAATGTCGACACTGTCTAATACACTGTCACCCTCAGCGCGGTAGGGCCAGGTGTACAGTCCTGCCCCGGTGTCTTTATCAAGTGCACCGTAAACATACAACAAACGCACGTCGTCTTTGTTGTAGTCCATGCGGTTGTAATTCACTTTTACCAGCCAGCCATTTGAGAAATGGTGTTGCAGGTTGGCAAACAGATTGCTGTTTGTGGTTTCCCAGCGCGTCCAGTCTGCCGCCGTCGTTACCGACGTATCCCAATCAGTTTGGCTGCCATCGCTGTAAGTTCCCGGTAAGCCGCCCCAGTGATTGCCTTTCGGGACGTTGTGTTGAACGCTGTAGCCCACGCGCAACAGCGTATTGTTGGAAATATCGCCTTCCAACACGCCGTACAGCACGGTTGATTCGTTAGAAAACAGATCCTGGAAAGAGTCGCCCTGCTCGTATTTCGCTACTACGCGTCCGCGGATAGCACCGTCCATCCCAAGCGAGCCCGCAACATCAGCGGAGACTTCAGCGTTATTCCAACGCCCATAAGCCGCACTCACATAGCCGGTCAGCTCGGTGGCATCCGCATGCTTGCGCACCAGATTAATAGAACCCGAAGGATCGCCTACCCCAGTTAGTAAACCCGTAGAACCACGCACGAACTCTACGCGTTCGTACAAGATTACATCGGCAATGGTCTCGCCAGAATCTGCGGCCAGACTCCATGGCAGTGGCACGCCATCAATTTGGTAGGTGGTAATATCAAACCCACGGGATTGCAGGGTATTACGCACATTATCTACCGCGCGAAAAGACACACCGGTGGCGTTTTGAACCACATCCACTACGGTATCAAGCGCCTGGTCGCGAATGCGTTCTTCGGTAAGTACACTAACTGATTGTGGCGTTTCCTGAAGGGTTAATCCCAAACCCGTTGCGGTATCGATGCGCTCGGTTACCGTGTAATGGCCGGTTACCTCAATCGTTTCAATGCCATCATCATTCGATTGAGTAGCGGTTTGTTGTGCTACCGCAGCCATTGGCGCTAATGCCAGTAACAGCGCGGTTGCAATGGGCGCGCGTTGCAAGTTGGGTGTGTTCATTGTGTACTCCGGATTCATTGAACCTGGTCTTTTAGGGCAATCAGTACCACCAGGTGTATGCAATGGATTGTCTGGCCGTTCTGAGAATGTGTAGCCTGGTAAACCAACCCGTTGCGAAATCACACCAACAGGCACTGGAACATTGTTAATCAGAACGAAACTGCGTAAGACGGTGAAGCTCTGTTGGACTCACCGAACGGGGGGCATAATACAGCAACAAACATCTAAATGATAATTATTTTTATTTACAAAATAAGGAGTAGATCAATACAGTGATGACATTTTCGGATCACAAGCAGCATTAATCCGGGTGATGTACCCAGTCATATTCCATTTGCCGTGCTGTCTTTTCAGCAATGCTCTTGTCGTAGAGAAAGGCAACCAGAGCCAGACTCATATCAATGCCAGCAGAGATACCGGCAGACGTGAAGTACTGATCACTTTGCAGCCATCTTGCGTTGCGCTTTACCGTAAGGGTGGGGTAATCCTTTTGCAAATCGTCGCAATCTTCCCAGTGTGTTGTAACATCCCGGCCGTCCAGCAACCCGGCTTGTGCAAGCAAAAATGCGCCGGTACACACCGATGCAACCACCTTTGCCGATTTTGCTGCGTCGGCAATCCAGTCAATAACAGCGGCTTTTTTCACTTCGTGGGTATGCACTCCCCCCACTACCACTAACACATCTACAGGTGGATGCTCGCTTATGGAAAAGTCAGGCTGTACCCGAAATCCGCCCCGGGCATGAACCAACGACGCCTTTTGTGCCAACAGCGAAACCTTATGCTGCCTGTCCCCGGTTAAAAAGCGGTTCGCGGTTGAAAATACTTCAAACGGGCCGGAAAAATCGAGTACCTCAGCATTGTCGTAGATATAAATACCAATATGCATTTGCTGTCTCCCTGTAGTGGCATACCGCCATAATACCAATTCGCATGAACGCTGTCTTACGCTGGTTATTTGAATCCTTGCCCGCTTTCGTTTCAAATATGAAATCAATCAAACTAATAATTGGTAAGGCAGTTTTATTTTCCAGTTGCACACTGTATTTTGGCCTTACCAATTAACAAAGCAGATACATTATGAAGTCCGTCATTATTGCCTTAGGCATGTTATTGTTCGTTAGCCAAACACTTGCCATGGACCTGTTGCAGAATGCACCAGGCCGCGAGCAAATTCAGTTAAATGGCCAGTGGAATGCCATTGTGGATCCGTTTGATGTGGGTGATAAGCGCCAATTCCAGAATTTCAATGGCACGCCTGCCGCAGATAGGCTGCAAGAATTTAATTTCGACTCGGCCATGAAGCTACAGGTTCCTGGTGACTGGAATACACAGGACGACAAACTGTTTTGGTATGAAGGTAGCGTGTGGTACGAAAAAGCATTCGATCACCAGGCTGAGGCTGGCAAACACTATATACTGTACTTCGATGCAGTGAATTATCTGGCCAGTGTTTACCTTAACGGCACGCTGCTTGGCAAACACGAAGGCGGCTTCACTCCCTTTCAGTTCAACGCTACTGACGCACTGAAAGACGGCAAAAACGTACTGGTTGTAAAAGTGAACAACCGTCGCGAACCTGATTTTATCCCCACCATGAGCACCGATTGGTGGAACTACGGCGGTATAACACGCCCGGTTCGCCTAATTGCGCTGCCCCAAACCTACATTCAGGATTACCAATTCACGTATCTGAAAGAAGGTAAAATTGCGCTATCCGTTACCGTCAATGGCAACTCACCCGCCAATCAAGTCGTTGATGTTACATTGCCAACGCTTGGGATCACTAAGCGCCTGAAAACCGATGCAGCCGGCCAGGCCAGTGTTACGTTCAAAGCCAAACCTCGCTTGTGGACGCCTGAAAGCCCTGCCTTGTATACCGCATCGTTAACCCTTGGCGAGCAAACACTCACCGATAAAATTGGTTTTAGAACCATTGAAGTATCGGGTGACAAGATATTGTTAAACGGCAAGTCAGTATTTTTGCGCGGCATTGCTATTCATGAAGAAAAGCCGTTCAGTGACGGCAGGGCCTGGAGTGAAGAAGAAGCGCGCATTTTACTGAGCTGGGCCAAAGAGCTAGGCTGCAACTATGTGCGCTTTGCCCACTACCCTCACAATGAAAACATGCTCAGAATTGCCGATGAGTTAGGATTAATGGTGTGGGCAGAAATCCCGGTTTACTGGGACATTCAGTTCGACAACCCTAACGTACTGGCCAAAGCGAAACAGCAATTTGGCGAGATGTTATTCCGCGATAAAAATCGGGCAGCAGTGATTTTATGGTCGATCGCCAACGAAACCCCGAATACCGAAGTCCGCACCGCATTCCTGACTGAGCTGGCAGACACTGTTCGCAGCACTGATCCAACCCGACTGGTGACCGCGGCCATTAATACACAAACTACCACTGACAGCGGCCGCATTATCGACGAAGCCTTCGCCGGTGTAGTGGATGTAATAGGCATTAACAGTTATTGCGGCTGGTACTACGACGCGCCGGAAACCTGTGCGCAGTACAAATGGCAGTCGGCGTATAACAAGCCCATTATCATCAGTGAGTTTGGTGCAGGTGCATTGCAAGGCTGGCAAGGTGATGAAAACACGTTCTTTTCTGAAGCGTATCAAATGCGGGTATTCAAACAAAACCTAATCATGCTGGATAACATGCCGCATCTGGCTGGTGTGTCACCCTGGTTGCTGAAAGATTTTCGCGCTGCGCGTCGCCCGCTGGCTGGAATACAGGACTACTGGAACAGAAAGGGGCTTCTTAGCGACCAGGGCATCAAAAAGCAGGTATGGTTTATCATGCAAGACTGGTATGCCGAAAAGGCAAAACAATGATCAAAGGTAGGGTGGCTTGACACCCTCTCCAATCCCGGTAAGCTCAATAGATTACTGGGATTGGAATTGTGAAATGAAAGTAGAAGCTGTGAAGGTGCGTCGTTTATATCTGGAAGTAGCGGGGCAAATTGAAACGCTCATCCGCAGCGGTGAAATTAAGCCAGGTGAACGCTTACCTTCAGAACGTGATTTAGCGGCCAGCTTTGAAGTGAGCCGTCCTACCATTCGCGAAGCTATGATTGCACTGGAAATTGCTGGCTTAGTAGAAATACGAACCGGTTCAGGCATTTATGCTCTGCCACTAAAACCAAGCCCTCAATCCATTACCATCGACGACGTACCCGGCCCCTTCGAAGTGCTCGAAGCACGACTCCTTATTGAAACCGAAGCGGTTAGTCTGGCAGCCGCGCGGATCACCAAGGAACAAATCAAAACCCTTGAGCAAGCTTTGAAAACCATGGAAAGTGCTGATGCAACTGAGCTGGAGCAGGAAAAGGCCGACCAGCTGTTTCACTGCACCATTGCAGAAGCCACCAACAACAGCGCACTTACCTCAACCATTAAGTGGCTATGGGAATTGCGCAATAAGTCGGCATTAAGCCTGACGTTCCACCAGCGGGTACGCGATTTGGGCGTGCATCCCTATGTTGATGAACATCGCAAAATTCTGAATGCATTAAAGCTGCGCGACCCCAATCGGGCCAAAGCAGCTATGCACAATCATATTTCTCACGCTATTGAACAGGATATGACAGTACTGGAATTGGATTCTGAATAAAAAGAGCCTCAGCGAACACGCGCATTTGTGACGCTGAGGCTTTGCCAAAATCTAGAAAGGTGTGATTGCAATTGCAGATACGTTTGGTTCACCTGTCAGTGCAACAAAATCGATAGCCATCAAGCCTTCTTTTACTATCACTGTTGCTTCCCTGACATGGGCGTTCAAGCCATCGTTTGCCGCATCGTCGGCACCCAGATTGGCCAGTACAAGTTCATCATTCGCCACTACATTGAAATCAACAGGCGCTTCGTTATTGTTTACAACATAATAAATAGCAACACGGTAGCTGCCGTTATCCAGTGGCAAACGATAACCAAACTCGCCTTTTCGGTAAGTAGCAAACAAATCCCTATCTTCAGTGCCATGAATGTCAGCCAGCACTGGCGGACGCCCCCATCCGCCAGGCTTGTCATAGGAAGCAGCCTGACCGCCTGTAAAGAAATTGTCTGACCCAAAGTAGTTATTCTGCGTTGTAGCAGCTATTTGCGCTCCCGCGTCAATAAAGTACGCGTTGTGCTGCGAAGTATTGAGCTGCCATATTATCGAATCAGAAACCAGTTCCTTGCCGTCGATGTCGAGTCCTACTGCTGTTACGCTGTTTTCGCCCTCAGCTAAGCGAATACTCTCCCAAATACATGTTCGATGAGTGCATTCAGACCGCTGTCCCACACTCTTACCATTGAGATTTAATTCTACCAACGGCGCATTGGAGAAAACTTTGATATCAGCAACCTGATAAGCGCGGTCTTTATAGCGGCGAGACGTAATGTGCACCATGGGTGTATCCGTCCAGTTGGCCTGATAGAAAAAATACGCGTCTTTTTTAATTGCGCGGTCGTAAGTGACTAACCCTTTGGTGTTTATGTCTTGTGAGTCACCTTCGCGCCGGGTCGTAGTGGCAAAGTCAAACGCATTCCAAATCCAGCTGGCCCACAAGTAAGGGCGTTGGCTGATGGCCTGCCAATTCACTTCATGTACATAGGTCATGTACTCTTCTGGTTGATTACGTCCCGTTGCTGCCACTGGGCCGCCCAGTACGTTATCCGTATGAAACGTGGGTGCACCACCCGCGCCGTACTCAGTTACAGCATAGGGTTGCCCAGGATACTGTTTATGTAGGTCATCAAGATGTGGCCCCAAATCATTCGCATTACCGTAGTACCATCCAAAATAGCGGTTCGCACCCGTTGTTTGTGTGATGGCTGACGTGTCTGGCACATTGGCGCGCTGCCAGGTAGCCACATTGGCACAACAGTTAGCCAGCGTCGACGGGCGGCTGGCATCAAGTAATTCAACTTCTGAGGCCAGTCGCTTTAACAGCGGTACGGGATCAGGGTTAGAGCCTGGAGCACTTTGCACAAACATAGGTACTACGGCACCAAAATCGACTTCGTTCGCAATTCCCCACACGGCTACTGACGGGTGATTAAAGTTTTGCTTCACCATTTCAATAAGTTGCAGGCTTGCATTGTCGGCTATCGCCTTATTCACTTCTTCGTGTTGTTCGCCATAGCGCCACGCCGACACCAGCGGAATTTCATCCCATAACAATAAGCCCAAACGATTAGCAATGTTATGAACCGGCTGCCCGTGAGGATAGTGCGCCAGACGAATAGTGTTCGCCCCCATCTGGGCCATAATAGCCACATCGTCTTCTACATCTTGTTCGCTGACGGCCCAACCACGACCTTCTCTGTCCTGATGATACGCAACCCCTTGCAAATGCAGCGGCTTACCATTTAATAACACGCCATCCTCTGCCGTGATGGCAATCGTGCGGATGCCGAAGTCCTGTCTAACCTTGTCGAGTACAGTGCCGTTTGGTTCCTTTATTACTACTTCTAACTGGTAAAGGTAAGGATCATCTGTGCCTTGCCACAATCTGGGTTGTTGCACGTCCAGCACTTGATTCAGCTCAGCGGTATTGCTATTCGATACGGTGATGACTTGGGATGTTGTCGCAGTAAGTTCACCACTGGCGTTCAGTAAGTTAACTTCAACCTCTACCGCAGACTCCGAAAGCGAGTGACTGGTTACGCGGCTATTTACGTCAATGCGCGCCGCTTTATCATTTGCGGAGACGGTTGTTGCATATACGCCAGCGCCGCCAAAATCCTGCATATCAATGTGAACATCATTGGTAGAAATGAGTCTGACCGGCCGGTAAATACCGCCGTGCACAAAGAAATCGCCAGCAATCGGCAGTGTATCTGCGGTATTGGACTCTGCTGTAGGTTTACTGTTGTCTACCCGCACCACTAATATATTCGGTGCGTTATAGGTTACCGCGTCGGTTGCATTCAACCGAAACCGGTTAAAACTGCCGCGGTGTTCGCCAAGATACTGGCCGTTTAACCAAACTTCTGCCACTCGGCTAACGGCGTCAAATTCCAGCCAGTGGTGTTTACCCTGATTGGCAGCGTCCAGTGAAAACGCCGTTCTGTATATACCGACGCCTTGTTCAACATTGATATTTTGCTGAGTATGAATATGCGGGCTGGCGCTATCCAGGTAATAGCCCACCCGATTCCAGCTGTGTGGAACAGACACCTGCTGCCACTGTGAGGCGTCAAAGCCCGGTGCATAGATATCGGCAGGAAGGTCAGCAGAAAATTGAAAGCGCCACGGTTGGTCCAGTGCTACTTCATTTCTCACGGAGTGGTTACTTACACTCCCTGACACTAGATGATTTTCGGTACTGCATCCAAACAGCGCAATAATGGCCAAGCACAAGGTTGCCTTTATACGTTCTCTCATTTATCCCCCGAGCACAAAAAACAATGCAGCAGTTATAGTAAACTGCTGCATGAACACGAATTGATTCGATTAAAACTGGTAAGACACATTCACGCCAACATAACGAAGTGCACCACGCGACCAGCGTTTTGATAATGCAGTTTCACCCTGAAAGCGTTCTTCAAAGTTGCTGTATCCCATAGAGTAATGTTCATCGAACACGTTATTAGCAAATACCGTTATTTTGTATTTATCCTGATTATCAACAATACCGAACCCCAGATTGCCTATGCCATAGGCGTCTTGCTTATTCAACGGATCGCCATATAAGTCGAAGCTTACATCGTCCTGCCATTGGTAGTTAGCTTGTGCAAACCAACTAAAGTCAAAGCTATCGGCTGGCTGTTCCCAATACATCGCCAGATTGTATTTTAAGTCAGGCGAGTTATTCAGGTCATTGCCGGAAAGGTCCTGAACATTCAGGCCGCCCGGGCCAGCACCAACCATACAACCCGTGTCTTCAGTTTGCCCGCCGTAACACGGCGCATTTGCGAATGATTCAATGGTGGCACGCGTATAAGCAACCGACGCATCAATACGCAACGCATCGGTAGCCTGATACGAAAACTCAGCCTCGATACCCTTTGTTTGCAGCTCGCCTACGTTGTTCAGCGCAAAGATTGGCGTGCCATTTTCGTCTGTGCGTGCACCTTGCGCCTGGTAATCATCGAAATTCGTTAAAAATGCCACAATGTCGTAGCTGAAATTTCTTGAATCGGTGAAGCCTTTGATGCCGATTTCATAAGACACCGAAGTTTCCTCGCCCACAGGCGAGTCAGCATCATATTGCGTAAAACCAGATGCAACATCATAGGCCTGACCTTTATACCCGGTACTTACCGCGCCATAAACCATAGTGCCGTTCTGAAGAAAATGACGCAGCGACACCTTACCAGTAACGGCATTTTGCGAATCATCACCCTGATACCGCACCGGTTCAGTGGGATTTAGCGCAAATCCGTTACCGTAGTAGTCGGTAAAATCAACACTGATTTTTTCGTGATTTAAGCGCAGCCCTACATCAATGAAGGTGTCGGAGGCAATTTCTACAGAGCCTTGTCCAAACAGCGCGGTACTCGTAGATTCAGCTTCTGCATCCCACTTGTTCAATACAAACAGCAACGGCTTTCGGTCGAAATCACGGAACACAGACTGATCGCTGTAAAACAATCCTACAATGTATTCCAGGCTTTCAGACGGCGTGCCGGTAAGACGAATTTCCTGAGTAAAGGCTTCAGCGTCAATATACGCATCCTGCACTACCTGTGGCCCGCCCAGCCCTAACGGGTCAAATCTGCCCAGTAAAAATGGTGGGAATGCCTCTTCCAGTGGTACATCGGTCAGGTCTTCATCTGATACCGATACCTGCTCAAACTGTTGGAAACTCGACACTGAAGTGAGAACAAGATTATCGCTGAGTAAGTAATTAAACTTTGCCACCACCAGTGTTTGGTCGGTTTCATATTCGTTGTCGGTATCTCTGCGTACTGTCAGGTTGTTTTCCGAGGCAATTTCGCCTTCTCCAGCGACACCATTTCCGGTTTCCACCCACACTGGCACATTGCTGCCCGTTTGGTGGGACACATCATAAATAAGCGTTGCGTCCAGGTTGTCACTGGCATACCACTGGAGTTTTCCGCGCACGCCATAACTTTCTTCGCCATTGAGTTTGCTACCCGTGGTTAGATTCGTAATATAGCCTTCGCGATCCTTGTAGTACCCATTAATACGGTAGTTCACATCGTCAGACACAGGGCCAGATAGCATAATTTGACCCTTGTGTTCATTGTCGCTTGTAGCACCAAGTTCAATTCGCCCTTCAAAATCTGACGACGCCGCTTTTGTAAGCACGTTAACAACACCTGCTGAGGCATTCTTACCGAACAGCGTTCCCTGTGGGCCACGCAATACTTCAACCTGCTGAATATCAGACAGATTGTTAAACGCCTGAGCAGCCATCATTAAGGGCACTTCATCCACCACTACCGCAACACTGGATTCAACGGCAATACTGTAAGCGGCCGTCCCCACACCCCGCATGCGAATGGTGCTTACCTGAGGCTCCCCACCGTGCTCTACGGTAAGTGACGGGGAAACACGGGTAACGTCATCGAAGTTCTTAACGTCTAATCGCTCCAACGCGTTTTCGCCCAGCACGGAAACCGCAACGGGGATATCCTGCTGTGCCTGAGCACGCTTTTGGGCCTTTACTTCAATTACTTCAAGCTCCTGAGCCGATACCTGGCCTGCAGAAGCAATCCCGGCTGCAATCGATATGGCTAAAAGCGTTAATTTATTTTTGTGTAGGGTCATCATAGGCCCCCTGTGTCAGGATAGTTGTCGCCTCAGTTTTTCATAGTAATAGACAGGGTGCGGAAGTTAGGTATGAGTGAGACATTATCCAGAAGAGCTTAAGAAGGCAGCAATTAGTAAGTTAATTGAAAGCGGTTTATCATTAC